>JAFMQQ010000842.1 GCA_017354595.1 Micromonosporaceae bacterium | reverse complement strand
GGCGGCCACCGCACTGGTCGCCGGCCCGCAGCCGGGCGAGAACCCGCCGAGTTCCACCTTCGTCTGTGCGGTACGCACGGGTGCGGCGGTCACGGTCGGCTGGGTCGGCGACAGCCGCGCGTACTGGCTGCCCGACGCGGGCGAGCCGGTGATGCTGACCGAGGACGACGCGGTACCCGGCCGGTTCGGCACCGCCGCCGCGACCGGCGGGCCGGGCGCCCACGATGCGGATGTCGTGCCCGCGGGCAACGCGGGTGCGTTGCTGCGCTGGCTCGGCGCCGACAGCCGGAACACCGAACCGCACCTGCGTACCGTCGATGCCACCCAACCGGGGCGGGTGCTGATCTGCAGCGACGGGCTGTACCGGTACCGCCCGGTGGTCGCGGAGCTGGCGGCCAGCATCCCGGACCGTGGTACCGCCCCGATCGCCGCCGCCCGTGACCTGGTGGAGCTCGCCCTGGACGAGGGGGGCGCGGACAATGTCACGGTCGCCATCCTCGGCCCACTGCCGGGCGAACTGGCCCCGCCCGGGAACTCGCGAACCTCTGAGGAGCAGCAGTGACCCAGCCCAACTTCACCGCCGAGGTGTACCAGAACCAGTACCTGCCCGCCGGCGGTACCACGGTCGATGCCGTGGTCACCGTCACCGCTGGCGCGCAGGGCGCGGCCGCCCAGGCGGTCAACCTCAGCCGGGCCGAGATCATCATGGTTGACTGCTCCGGATCGATGTCAGACCCGCCGAGCAAGATGGTGGAGGCGAAGCGGGCGACCACGGCCGCGATCGGCACCCTCCCCGACGGGGTACCGTTCGCCGTGGTCTGCGGTCGGGCGCACGCGACGATGGTGTACCCGTCGGATCCCGGCCTGGTGCCCGCTTCGGCGCGCAGCCGCGCCGAGGCGACCGCCGCGGTCGGCCTGCTCGAGCCGGCCGGCGGTACCGCGATGGGCACCTGGCTCTACCTGGCGCAGCAGATCTTCAGGCAGAGTACCGCCGACGTGAAGCACGCCATCCTGCTCACCGATGGCCGCAACCAGCACGAGACGCCGGACCAGCTCGCCACCACCCTGCGCGCCTGCGAGGGTCGCTTCCTGTGTGACAGCCGCGGTGTGGGCGCCGACTGGAGCGGCACCGAACTGCGTACCATCGCCTCCGCCCTGCTCGGTACCGCCGACGGCCTGCCCGACCCGGCCGGCCTGGTCGAAGACTTCACCGAGATGACGCGTACCGCGATGGGCAAGTCGGTGGCCGAGGTGTCGCTGCGGCTGTGGACGCCCGCCGGTGCCACGATCCGCTTCGTCAAGCAGGTCTTCCCGGCGGTGGAGGATCTGACCGGCCGGCGCCGCCAGGTCAGCGCGCGGATCGGCGACTACCCGCTGGGCGCCTGGGGGGCCGAGTCGCGCGATTACCACGTGAGCGTGGAGGTACCCGCCGGTGCCGTCGGCGAGGAGATGCTCGCCGCCCGCGTCAGCCTGGTCGCCGCCGACACCGTACTGACCCAGTCGCTGGTACTGGCGAACTGGACCGACGACGCCGCACTCTCGACCAAAATCAACCCTCGGGTGGCGCATTACACCGGCCAGGCGGAGCTGGCCGATGCGATCCAGGCCGGCCTGGCCGCCCGGGACGCGGGTGACGAGGACACGGCCACCGCGAAGCTGGGCCGCGCGGTGCAACTGGCCGAGGAGTCGGGACACACCGATACGGCGAAGCTGCTCGCGAAGGTGGTCGACGTGGTCGACGCCAGCACCGGTACCGTCCGCCTGAAGCAGAAGGTGGAAGGGGTGGACGCGGAGATGGCGAATGTCCGGTCGGTGAAGACGGTACGGGTCAAGGAAGGTAGCTGACCATGCCGACCTGCGTGCGGGGCCACAACTCGACCGCCACCGACTACTGCGACGAGTGCGGCGCACCGATCGGCGCCGCCCCGGCTGGTGCTTCCGCCGGTGCTTCTTCGCCCGGTGCTTCTGCCGGCGGTGTTCCCGCCGGTGGTGTTTCTGGCGGCGGGGCCGCGCCCGGCGCAACGGCGGCTGCGGGCGGCGACGGCGCGCCATGCCCCGAATGCGCAACGCCG
>JAFMQQ010000209.1 GCA_017354595.1 Micromonosporaceae bacterium | reverse complement strand
TCCGGCGTGGTCCACAGCACCAACTCCTCGCCGAGCCGGGACAGGTGCACCCCGGCGAGCGCCGCGACGAAGAGGAACTCCGCGACGAAGTCCCGATCGCCGACCGCGTCGATGGAGTTGGGCGCGGCGGCCGCGAAGCCCAGCTCGCGCGCGACCTGTACCGGATCGAGCGGCAGCGACGAGCCGGCGAGTGCGCCGGCACCCAGCGGGCTGACCGCCGCCCGCCGGTCCCAGTCGCGCAGCCGGTCCAGGTCGCGCAGCAGCGGCTGTACGTGCGCCAGCAGCCAGTGCCCGAAGCTGACCGGCTGGGCGTGCTGCAGGTGCGTCATTCCGGGCGCGGGAGTGTCCACATGCGACCGTGCCTGCTGGACCAGCGCGTCGGCCAGCTCCACCAGGCGGGCGGCGACTGCGCGCGCGTGGTCGCGCAGGTACAGCCGCAGGTCGGTGGCGACCTGGTCGTTGCGGGACCGGCCGGCGCGCAGCTTGCCGCCGAGCGCGCCGAGCCGTTCCAGCAGACCGCGCTCCAGCGCGGTGTGCACGTCCTCATCCTCCACGCCCGGCCGGAACTCGCCGGCGGCGCAGGCCGCCTCCAGATCGTCCAGCGCGGCGAGCATCTGGCCAAGCTCCACTGTGGACAGCAGCCCGGCGCCGCCGAGTACCCGGGCGTGCGCCCGGGAGGCGGCCAGGTCGTACGGCGCCAGCCGCCAGTCGAACTGCACGCTGACCGACAGCCGGGCCAGCGCCTCCGCCGGCCCACCGCGGAACCGCCCGCCCCACAGCCGCGCGGATCCAGCAGACGCAGATCCCGAAGACACCGTCCCAGAAGACGCCGTCCCAGAAGACGCCGGGCCGGCGGGCGTGGTGCCGTCAGCCAGTGTCGAGTCGTTCACGCCAACCATTGTCACCCAGCCGGACCTCACCCCAGCCGCGCGTTCCGGGCCGCGGCCAGCTTGCTGGGCAGTCCCCACAGCTGCACGAAGCCCTTCGCCAGCGACTGGTCGAACATGTCACCCGAGTCGTAGGTGGCCAGCGAGAAGTCGTACAGCGAGGCGGGCGAGCGCCGCCCCGTCACCACCGCGCGGCCGCCGTGCAGGCGCAGCCGGATCTCGCCCGAGACGTACCGTTGAGTTTCCTCAATGAATGCGTCCAGCGCGCCCTTCAGCGGCGAGAACCAGAGCCCGTCGTAGACCAGCTCCGCCCAGCGCTGGTCCACGCCCTTCTTGAACCGGGCCACGTCCCGCTCCACGGTCACGTTCTCCAGCTCCTGGTGCGCGGTTATCAATGCGATCGCCGCCGGCGCCTCGTACACCTCGCGACTCTTGATCCCGACCAGCCGGTCCTCAACCAGATCCAGCCGGCCGACACCCTGTGCGCCGGCACGGCGGTTCAGTTCAACGATCATCTGGTACGGGTCGAGCGGCGCACCGTCGATCGCCACCGGTACCCCGCGCTCGAAGGTGAGCACCAGGTCGTCCGGCTCGCGGGGGGTGGCCGGGTCGGCGGTGTAGGAGTAGACATCCTCGATCGGTGCGTTCCAGATGTCCTCCAGGAAGCCGGTCTCAACCGCGCGGCCCCAGACGTTCTGGTCGATCGAGTACGGGGACTTGTGCGTCACGTCGATCGGTAGCCGCTTCTCGTCGGCGTACCCGATCGCCTTGTCTCTGGTCCACGCGTAGTCGCGGGCCGGCGCGACGATCGTGAGGTCGGGGGCGAGCGCGCCCACACCGGCCTCGAACCGCACCTGGTCGTTGCCCTTGCCGGTGCAGCCGTGCGAGACGATGGTGCCGCCGTGCCGGCGCGCCGCGGCCACCAGGTGGCGCACGATCACCGGCCGGGACAGCGCGGAGACCAGCGGGTACCGGTCCATGTAGAGCGCATTGGCGCGCAGCGCCGGCAGGCAGAAGTCGGTCGCGAACTCCGCGCGGGCGTCGATGACCTCGGCCTCGGCGGCGCCGCAGGCCAGCGCCCGCTGCCGGATCACCTCCAGATCCTCGCCACCCTGACCGACATCCACGGCGACCGCGATGACTTCGGCGCCGGTCTTCTCGGCCAGGTACGGGATGGCGACCGAGGTATCCAAGCCCCCCGAGTACGCCAGCACAACTCTGTCCACTGTGGTCACTCCTTCTCGTCACGGGTCGGCTCGTCGCGGGCAGCCCAGGAGGCGAGCTTCGCCGCGAGCAGCTGACCGCTCTTGCTGGCGTCGTGGCTGTTCTTGTCGCCGGCTCCACCCACCCCACCGGCGGGTTCGCGGGCCACGACGAGGATCGTGTCGTCGCCGGCGATGGTGCCGACGACCTCGGGCAGCCCGGACCGGTCCAGGGCGCTGGCGAGGAACTGCGCGGCTCCCGGCGGAGTGCGCAGCACCACCATGTTGCCGCTGGCGTCGCTGCCGGTCAGCAGTTCGCGCAGCAGCCGGACCAGCCGGGCCGGTGCCTGTTCCGCGGGGCGCAGCTGGCTCGCGAGTGGCGGCTTGCCGTCCTCGGGGATCAGGTACACGGCGGGACCGCCGTCGCCGCCGCGTACCTTCACCGCGCCCATCTCCTCCAGGTCGCGGGAGAGGGTGGCCTGGGTGACCGCCATTCCCTCGGCGGCGAGCAGGTCGGCGAGTTCGGTCTGCGAGCGTACCGCCCGCTGCCGGATCAGAGCGGTGATCCGGGCATGCCGCGCGGTGCGGGTGGTCGGCCCGGTCACGACGCACCTCCCGCAGGCGGGTCTACCGGCGGCCCGGCCACCAGCCAACACAGCAGCGCCTTCTGCGCGTGCAGCCGGTTCTCCGCCTCGTCGTAGACCGCGCTGCGCCCGCCGTCCAGCACCTCGTCGGTGATCTCCTCGCCGCGGTGCGCCGGCAGGCAGTGCAGCACGATCGCGTCCGGACGTGCGGCGCCGAGCAGCTTGGCGTTCACCTGGTACGGCAGGAACGGGCCGACCCGGTCCTGCCCGTCGCCCTCCTGCCCCATCGAGGTCCAGGCATCGGTCGCCACCACATGCGCGGCGTCCACCGCCTCGTACGGGTCGCGCAGCGTCTCCACCGAGCCACCGGTCCAGGCGGCGATCTCGGCCGCCCGGGACAGCACCGCGGGATCGGGGTCGTACCCGGTCGGGCCGGCGACCCGTACCCGCATCCCGGCCAGCGCACCGGCGAGCAGGTACGAGTTCGCCATGTTGTTCGCGGCGTCGCCGAGGTACGCCAGCGTCCGGCCGGCCGTACCGCCCAGCCGCTCCCGGACGGTGAGCAGGTCGGCGAGCAGCTGGCAGGGGTGGAACCCGTCGGTGAGCGCGTTGACCACCGGTACGGTCGCCGCATCGGCCAGTTCCGCCAGCCGCCGGTCGGAGAAGGTACGGATGACGATCGCGTCCACGTACCGGGAGAGTACCCGGGCCGCGTCCACAATGGACTCACCGCGGCCGAAGTGGGTGGACTGGGCGTCGATGACGACCGGTTGCCCGCCCAGCTGCGCGATGCCCACCTCGAACGAGACCCGGGTACGCAGCGACTGCTTCTCGAAGATGACCGCGACCGCCTTGCCGGCCAGGGCCTGGTCGCCAGCCAGGGCCCGCTCGCCAGCCAGGGGCCGCGATGGATGGCCGGCCTTCAGTTCCGCCGCGAGGTCGAGGATGCTGGCCTGCTCCGCCGCGGTCAGGTCGTCGTCGCGGAGGAAGTCGCGCTTCATCCGGCGCCGCCCGCTGCTGGGGAGCCCGGTGCCGCGGAGCCCCGTGCCGCGGAACCCGGTGCCGCAGGACGCAGTGCCGCGGGCAGCGCGGCGAGGAAGGCGTCGGCCTGGTCGGCGGTGATGATCAGCGGCGGGGCCAGCCGCAGCACCCCCGGCTGTACCGGGTTGGCCAGGAAACCGGCCTCCCGCAAGGATTCCGCCACGCTCGCGGCGACCGGCTCGGTGAGCACCACGGCGAGCAGCAGCCCGGCGCCGCGTACCCCGGCGACCAGCGGGTGGCCCAGCGCCTCCACCCCCCGGCGCAGCCGCTCGCCGACCCGCTTCACGTGGTCCAGCAGCCCGTCCGAGGAGATGGTGCCGAGTACGGCCAGCGCCGCGGCGCAGCTGACCGGGTTGCCGCCGAAAGTGCTGCCGTGGCTGCCCGGGCCGAGCAGGTCGGCCGCGGGCCCGAAGGCCAGGCAGGCGCCGATCGGCAACCCGCCACCGAGTCCCTTCGCCAGCGTCATCACGTCCGGCTCGACGCCGTCGGCCTGGTGGGCGAACCAGTGCCCGGTACGCCCCACCCCGGTCTGCACCTCGTCCAGTACCAGCAGGGCGCCGTGCCGGGTGGCGATCTCGCGCGCCGCGGCCAGGTACCCGGGCGGCGGTACCACCACCCCGTACTCGCCCTGGATCGGCTCCAGGATCACCATCGCGGTACGGTCGCTGACCGCGCCGGCCAGGGCGGCCACGTCGCCGTACGGCACGTGGGTCACCTCGCCCGGCAGCGGCCGGAACGGGTCCACCTTGGACGGTTGGCCGGTGAGGGCGAGCGCGCCCATGGTACGGCCGTGGAAGCCGCCCTGCGCCGCCACCACATGGCTGCGCCCGGTACGCCTGGAAAGCTTGAAGGCCGCCTCGACCGCCTCCGCACCGGAGTTGGCGAAGAAGACCCGGCCCGGCCGGCCGACCAGAGCCAGCAGCAGTTCGGCGAGCGCGACCGGTGGCTCGGCGACGTACAGGTTGGAGACGTGGCCGAGGGTACCGAGCTGGCGGGTGACCGCGGCCACCACGGCCGGGTGGGCGTGTCCCAGTGCGTTGACCGCGATCCCGCCGACAAGGTCCACATAGGACTTGCCGGACTCGTCCCAGACGACCGCCCCTTCGCCGCGCACCAGCGCGAGCTGCGGGGTACCGTAGTTGTCCATCATGGACTGCTGCCAGCGATCGACGAGGCTGTTCATGCCGTCACCATCGTTCCGAATCCTTCGCTTGTGAAGATCTCCAGCAGGGTGGAGTGAGCCACCCGCCCGTCGACCACGTGCGCCGCCGGCACACCGCCGCGTACCGCCCGCAGGCAGGCCTCCATCTTCGGCAGCATGCCGGCCGACAGGCCGGGCAGCAGCTTCTCCAGGTCGTCCGCGCCGACCTGGGCGAGCATGCTGCTCTCGTCCGGCCAGTTCGCGTACAGCCCGGCCACATCGGTGAGTACCAGAAGCTTGCGGGCGTGCAGCGCCACCGCGAGCGCCGCGGCGGCGGTGTCCGCGTTCAGGTTGTGCAGCACGCCGTCGGCGTCGGGGGCCACGGTCGAGATGACCGGGATCCGGCCCGCCGCGATCAGGTCGTCCACCGCGCCGGTCTGCACCTGTGCCACGTCGCCCACCTGGCCCACGTCCACCGGCTCACCGTCCACATAGGCCGGCCGGCGTACCGCGGTGAAGAGTCCGGCATCCTCCCCGGACAGGCCGACCGCGAACGGGCCATGCCCGTTGATCAGCCCGACCAGTTCCCGGCCGACCTGACCGACCAGCACCATGCGTACCACGTCCATCGCCTCGGCGCTGGTCACCCGCAGGCCACCACGGAACTCGGTGGCGATGCCGAGCCGGGACAGCATCGCCGAGATCTGCGGCCCGCCGCCGTGTACCACCACCGGGCGCAGGCCCGCATAGCGCAGGAAGACCATGTCCGCGGCGAAGGCCTCGCGCAGCTGTGGCGAGGTCATCGCGTTGCCACCGTACTTCACCACCACGCACGAGCCGTGGAAGCGGGCCAGCCACGGCAGCGCCTCGATCAGCGTGGCCGCCTTGGCCTGCGCCGCCTTCAGGTCGGCGTTCGCGAGGTCCCGGGACAGGGCTGTCATGTCGAGTACGCCGAGTTCTCGTGCACGTACCCGTGCGACAGGTCGTTGGTCCAGATGGTCGCGGTCGCCGGTCCCGCGTTCAGGTCGATGACGACCGTCACCGCCCGGCCGGAGAGGTCCACTTTGGACCTGTCCGCTGCCGCGGCGCCGCCCCGGCACACCCAGATCCCGTTCACCGCGACGTCCAGCTGGTTGCTGGCGAAGGCGGCGGCGGTGGTACCGACGGCGGCGAGGATCCGGCCCCAGTTCGGGTCGTTGCCGAACAGCGCGGTCTTCACCAGGTTGTTGCGGGCCACCGCCCGGCCCACCTCGACCGCGTCGTCCTCG
>JAFMQQ010000208.1 GCA_017354595.1 Micromonosporaceae bacterium | reverse complement strand
CCGCGACCAAGGTCGCCGTTGCGGCCGGCGCACAACCGCGGGACCTCGGTGGCGGGCTGCTGATCGGCGCGGTCGTACTGCTGGCGGTACTCGCCTTCGCCACCGCCCTCGGCGCGAGGCTCGCTCCGGTCCTCGGCCGGCCGGGAGGGCGAAACCGCACAATCCCATAGAATCGGCTGCCAGACTCGTTTAGTGGCCGGTGGCAGCAGAGGGTCGGCGGCACCGAAGCTGGAGCCGATCGCGCCCGGCGCGAAGGTGACCTGGCTCGAACTCTTCTACGACTTGGTCTTCGCATTCGCCTTCATCAGAGTCACGCTGACCGGATCGCAGGGCCTGGCCAGCGTGGTACGAGCCATGCTGCTCGTCGCCCTGCTGTGGTTTCTGTGGATCAACTTCTCCGCCCTCGCCAACGTGCTTCGGGGCGACGAGGGCGCGATGCCCTACGCCATGTTCGTCAGCGTCGGCGCCACGTTCGTCGCGGCGCTGGTCATCCCGTACGCGTACGACCAGCGGGCGGACCCGGATGACTACCTCTTCGTGGCCTGCTACATCCTCGTCCGGGGCCTGCAGATACTCCTGCTCTGGCTGCGCGCCCGGCAGGATCCACGAGTGCGTCCGGGTTGGCTGGCCCTGGTCACCCCGCCGGTCCTCACCTCGGTGCTGCTGCTGGCGGCAGCGGCCGGGCCGAACCTGGCACCCCGGCGTACCTTCGCCATCCAGGCCACGTTCCTCGGACTGGCGGTCATACTCACCTACGGTGTGTCGGCGAACTTCGTCTTCCGTGAGCTGGCGCGGATCTCCGTCCGGCATTGGGCCGACCGGTACACCCAGATCATCCTGGTAGCGCTCGGCGAGTCGATCATCTCGCTCGGGATTTCTCGTTTCGCGTCGCCGACCGCGGAACCCGCCGGGCCGCTCATCGCGACCGGGGTGCTCGGTCTCACGATCACCGGCATGATGGCCGTCGCCTACTTCGACCAGCGCATGCTCGCCGCCGAGCAGTCGCTGCGGGAGGCCCACGGACCGGGCCAGATCGCGCTTGCCCGCGACGCCTACGCCCTCCTCCACCTCCCGATGATCATCGGGATTCTGCTCTTCTCGCTCGGGCTGCGGGAGACGCTGGACACGGTCGCCGACCCGACCACGCCGGTCACCGTCCACGTCCACATCGGCACCACGGCTCTGCTCTACGGCGGGCTCTTCCTCTACCTCGCCGCTCTGGTCGGCTTCCAGCTCCGGACCGGACAACGGGTCAGCCTCTTCGATATCGTCGGCCGGCCGATGCTGATCCTCGTCATCCCCGCGGTCACCCTGCTACCCGCAATAGCCGCGCTCGCCCTGCTGGCGGCATTCTCCCTCGCAGTCACCGGACTCAAGCTCCGCAACGAGGCTTCGGCGCGTACCAGGTTGCGGGCGACGGTACGGGCACGGGAGCGCGCCGTGGAGGCGGCCGAAGAAGCCGGGGCGGCCGAGTGGCGCCGGGACCGGCCGGTCGACTGACCGTCGCAGGCCGGCCGATTTCACACCGGCTTCGCCCGCGCGATCGCGGTCAGCCGTCGGCGCAGTCGCCGGTGCTGACCGCCGAGGTCGCACCACGGCCGGCGTCGATCACCGGTCCGGCCTCCACCGCGGTCAGCGCGAACCCGGTGTCCGGGTCGTCCGCGGCCGCCGCGAAGATCACCCCGAGCACCTGGCCATCCTTGTTTATCAATGGCCCACCGGAGTTGCCCGGCCGCACCAGACCGCGGACCGTATAGATGTCCCGGGTCACCGTCGCCGAGTTGTAGATGTTCGGGCCGCGGATCAGACCCACATCGCGAATCCTCGCCGATTGGGCGTTGTACGGGCCATCCAGCGGGTAGCCGAGCACGATCGCGTCCGACCCGGTCCGGGCGCGCGAGTTGTTGAACCGCAACTGCGAACCGGTGAGCCCCGGAACGGCCAGCACCGCGAGGTCACGCTGCGGGTCGTACACCACCACCTGGGCCCGGAAGTCCTGGCCACCCTGGATCACCGTGGTGGTACGGGTGCCGGCGACCACATGCGCATTGGTCATCACCCGCTCCGACGCATAGATAAATCCAGACCCCTCAATGCGGCGGGAGCAGGACGGCGCGCTGCTCAGGATCTTCACCACCGAGGCACGCGCGTTGACCACGACCCGGGACGCGGCCAGGCTGCCGTTCGGCGCCGGTACGTCCCGCACCCGGGTCGGGCTCAGGCCGCCGAAGACGTCCGGGAACGTCGTCGTATCCACCGTCTGCCGCAACGCGTCCGACAATGCCCGCGCCTGGCTCGGCATCACCTTGTCCACGCCATGCAGCACCGCGCTCGACCGCACCGCACGGGCCAGCCCGGGTATCCCGGCCGAGCCGAGCGGTGCGGCCACCAGCCAGGCGACCAGCAGCAGCGCGACCACCTGCACCACCGAGCCGCCCAGGTCGTCCACCGTCTGCCCGGTCCGGTTGCGGATGCCGGCGCGCAGCTTCTGGCCGAAGTAACCTGCGATCGCCTGCCCGGTAATGGCGAGCGCGAAGATGGTGATCAGCGAGATGAACACCCGGGCCAGATCCGACTGGGTCAGCCGCGCCAGCAGCGGGCCGAGCTGCAGCCCGATCGCGGCGCCACCGAAGAATCCGACGAAGGTGAACACGCCGATGACGAAGCCCTGACGGTACCCGTTCACGGCGAAGACGATGATCAAGATAATCAGGGCGACGTCGACCAGGCTGCCGTACACGGACCTAGGGTACGGGTTGATCGCCAGCGATCGGCAGGTCGACCGGTTCCGCGCCGGTCCGCCAAGGCCGGCTCCACCCGGCCAGGTCGAGCAGCGCGTTGAGGATGCCCGCGGTAAATCCCCAGACCAGCATGTGCCGGACCCGGAACGCCGGGCCGACCATACCGCTGGGATGCCGCACCCGGAGCCGGTTCTGCGGGTCGGCGAGTTCGGCGACGGGTACCCGCTCCACCCGGGCCACCTCGGCCGGGTCCTGCGGGCGGATCGGGTGGCTCTCGCGCCACCAGGCGAGCACCGGGGTGACGACGAACCGGCTCACCGCTATCCACACCGGCGGCAGTGCGGTCACCACCCGTACCCCCGCCGGGTCGAGCCCGATCTCCTCCCCCGCCTCGCGCAGCGCGGTAGCCGCGGCGTCGGCGTCGCCCGGGTCGGTCGCACCGCCAGGGAACGCCGGCTGGCCGGCGTGGTTGCGCATGTCCGGGGCGCGTTGCACCAGCACCACATCGGGCTCGCCGGGACTGGCCTCGCCGAGCAGTACCAGCACCGCGCTGCCCCGGCCGCCGCCTGGCGGTACGGTCGCGTGCCGGCCGAGGTCCGCCGAACGCAGCTGTGGCACCCGATCCAGCAGCGGCCACCACCAGCCGGGCAGGTCACCGGTCATGACCCGAGATACCGGGTGGCCAACTGGGTCAGGCTCTGTTCGGTCAGCGGCTGACCCTGGTACCTGTGCCGGATGGTGCCCGTCCGGTCGATGAAAAGGGTGACCGGCAGGCTGCTGTACCCGAGCGCCGCGAGCAGTCGCTTGTCCGGGTCGTAGAGGTTCGGGTACCCGATGCCGATGTCGGCCACCACCGACCCGGCCGCCGCCCTGGTATCGCCGGTATCCACACCCAGCACGGTGACCCGCCCGGGGTTCGCGGCAGCGTACCGCTGGATCGCCGGCATCTCCGCGCGGCAGGGCGGGCACCAGGACGCCCACAGGTTCACGATCGCCGGCCGGGGCAGCCGAGCGAGTCGTACCTGCTGCCCGGATCCCACCTGGCCAGCGGATCCCACCTGGCCACCGGCGAGGCAGGGCAGGGACAGGTCGGGCAGCCCAGTGCCGGTTGGCCCAGTGCCGGTTGGCGCAGTGCCGGTTGGTGCGGTGCTCGCCACCGGTACGCACGCGGCGGCTGGCCGGCCGGTGGCAGCCGGGCGAGGCGGCACAGCCGTGCAACCGGCGATCGCCAGCGCGACAAGCACCAGCCCGAGCGCCGACCTCACGGCGCCGGCGCCTCTGGTCGGGAGGTCCCGGGTACAGGCACCGCCGATGCCGGTACCCCGGCCGCCGCGGCGAGCTGCGCCACCCGCGGCCCGCGCAGCAGCTTCGCGGCCTCGACCGGATCGATCGGCCCGGTGCCGTAGGAGGGGCAGAGCTTGGCCAGCGTGCAGGCGCCGCAGGCCGGCTTGCGGGCCTGGCAGACCCGGCGGCCGTGGAAGATGATCCGGTGCGAGAGCATCGTCCACTCGCGACGCTCGATCAGCTCGCCGACCGCGTGCTCGATCTTCACCGGGTCGGTCTCCTCGGTCCACGCCCAGCGGTGCACCAGCCGCTGGAAGTGGGTGTCCACAGTGAGACCGGGCACGCCGAAGGCGTTGCCGAGGATCACGTTGGCGGTCTTGCGGCCCATGCCGGGCAACGAGACCAGATCCTGCATCCGGCCGGGCACCTGCCCGTCGTATCGCTCGATCAGCGCCTGCCCGAGCTTGATCAGCGAGTCGGTCTTGTTCCGGAAGAAACCGGTGGGCCGGATCAACTCCTGCATCTCGGCCTGGTCGGCGGCGGCGTAGTCGGCCGCGGTCGGGTACCGCGCGAACAGCTTCGGGGTGACCTCGTTGACCCGCTCGTCGGTGCATTGCGCGGACAGGATGGTGGCCACCGCCAGCTCCAGCGCGCTGCGGTGGTTGAGCTCGCAGTGCGCATCGGGATGCGTCTGTTCGAGGATGCGCGCCATCCGCCGCGCCCGACGCTTGCGTGCCAACCCGGTCTCGACAGCGGCGGTACCCACGGCATGAGAGCCTACGCGGGGCCGCTGACAGTTCAGCCGCTCGGCGGCACGATGGCGCCGTCGGGGCCGATACCCGCCCCGGTGCGCGGGAAGTCCGCGGTGCTCAGCGAGCGGACCTGCGACCACGCCTTGTTCGCCGGATCCAGCTGCGGTACGCCCGGCGCGACCATCAGGGTGGCGACCAGATGGCCCGAGACGTACCGGCCGTTCCTGGCCAGTGTCACGTGCAGGATCCCACTGATGCTCAGTACCCCGCCGGTCTTCAGCGCGTGGTACCCGACGAAGTTGCCCATGCTGTACGCGATCAGCCGGCCCTTGTAGAACTCCATCGCGCGCATCACGTGCGGGCCGTGCATGACGACCAGATCGGCCCCGGCGTCCACCACCGCGTGCCCGAACTTGATCGAGTCGCCCCGGTTCTCCCCCAGGTAGTACTCGGTGCCTGGCTTGACATGCGTGGCACCCGCGCCCTCGGCGCCGACATGCGCCTGTACCACCACGATGTCCGCCTGCGCCTTCGCCTGCCGGACCAGGTCGGCCGCGGCGGCCACATCGGTCAGCGAGTTGGCCCACGGGTACGGCGCGAAGCCGAGCACCGCCACCCGGATCCCCTTCACCGTGACCATGGTGATCATGCCGGGCGGACCGGTGTACTTCACGCCGGCCGCGTCCAGCGCCGCCCGGGTCTGCAGGTGCCCCGCCCGGCCGAAGTCGTACGCGTGGTTGTTGGCCAGGTTGACCAGGCCGAAGCCGGCATCCTTGAGTACCTTCGCGTAGCTTGGCGGGGCACGGAACGCGTGGCAGTTGGCCGAACCCGCCCCGCATTTGCTCACCCCGGTGTCGTCGGTGACCGGCTCTTCCAGGTTCGCCATCTGCAGGTCGGAGGCGAGCGCCGGCCGCAGACCGGCGAACAGATCGGCTCCGCCGTCCGGCGGCAGAAGCGGCGCGGCGGCGATGATCGTGTCGCCGACCGCGGAGAGGCTCACCGTCGGACCGGCCGGCGCGGATGATGCGTCCCCCTGCGCCGGGGCACCGGTCGGGTCCACCCAGGCTGCCGGCCCGGCCTCCGGCGCGGAACCGATCCGGCCCCGCACTGCGAAAACACCGGCGGCAGCCGCGCCGAGCACCAGGACGGCCACGACGGCGATCACGAGTGGCACGCTGCCCCGAGCGGTGCGCGACGGCGCTGCGCCGGGGCGACGCGGCGTGCCGTAGACAGTCACGTCAGACGACGATACGCGGGCCCGCGGTCGCTGTGGTTCAGCCAGCCGGTCGCACCGTCGCGTACCGCCGCGTGGACCGCCCGGGCGAGCCGGGCACCCCAACGCGACCG
>JAFMQQ010000841.1 GCA_017354595.1 Micromonosporaceae bacterium | reverse complement strand
ACGACCACCCGGTCGCCGAGCTGCGCGGCCCGGCGGCTGATCACCCGCCGCTGCGGGCGGCCGTGCGACATGGTGGTCTCCGGCTCCGCCTCGGTCTGCCACGTCTCGCCCCGTTCCAGCACCCGGACGTACGCCTCGAAGACGCCGTTGGTGAGCAGGTGCGGGTACACGTCGAGCAGCCGCCGGCCGATCACCTCGCGGGTCCGCCCGCTGGTGTACTCGATCACGAAGTCGACCACCGAGCCCCGCTCGTCCCGCACCGGGGCGAGCAGGTTCGCCTGGCCGTACAGCGTGTCGAGCACCACCCGCAGCCACGCCATCCCCTCGCCGGCGGGCGCCGGTGCCGACCGGACCCCGGACCCGGCCGCCTCCCGGTCATTGGGCGGCGCGGGACGCGGTGCGCCGACCACGTCGGCGGCGATGTCGGTCACCCGGACGTTGGCGTCCTGGGAGAGCTTCGACAGGTACTCGAACGCCTGCTCCGGATCGCAGCTGAACCGCTCCGCGAGCATCCCCTTCGCCTGCTCGATCAGCCCGCGGGTGCGCATCGCCCGGCGCAGCCCGGCGACCTCGCCCTCCAGCCGCTGCACCCGGGCCGCCCAGGTCAGCTCGTCGTCGCTGGGCATGCGGGCGGCGGATGCGGTCGCCGGCCCGATCACCTTGGCCCCCTGCGCCTTGGCCACAGGTGGCTTGGCCACAGGTGGCTTGGCCGCTGGCGCCGCCGAGGTCGAGCTACGGTCCACTCGGCTGCGTCGCACCATGCGTCAGAAGGTACCCCGGTAGAGGGCGCAACCCTCGCACACCTTCGGCGGGCGCGTCCCGTGCAGAGCACGCCGGAACTGCTGGTACGCCGGCCCGTTCCAGATGCTGGCGAAGCTCTCCCGGGACAGCGAGCCCAGCGACACCCGGTCGTCGCCCATCACCATGCAGCAGGGTTGCACCTGTCCGGTACTGGTGACGTAGGCGGCATCCCACGGCCAGGTGCAGCCGGGGTGCCCGCCATCGCGACGGTTCCGCGGTGCGTGGTCGGCGGGTGGCGGGTCGAGACTGGGCAGCCGCAGCGCCACCCCGTACTTCGCTGCCGCCGCGCGGGCAGCGGCGAAGGCGGTCGCGGCGGCCTCCCGGTCCTCCCCCTGCCACAGCGCCTCGCCCTCGGCGTACGTCCGGATCTCCTGGTACGCCCCGGCCGGGTCGGTATCGGCGAAGCTGTGCGACAGGTTCTGCACCCGCAGGTCGTCAACCCCGATGCCGGCCAGCAGCGCCACCAGGTCGGGCAGCTGGGCGACGTTGCGGCGCATCGCGACGAAGACCACCCGCAGCTGCGGCCGGTCGGCGCCGGCGGCCCGCTTCGCCGCCGCCAGGCCGGACAGGTTGCGCAGCACCTCGTTGAAGCTGGCGCCCACCCGGATCCCCTCGAAGGTTGCCCGATCGGCACCATCCAGCGAGGTGTGCAGCCAGTCCAGGCCGACCTCGACCAGCTCCCGCGAGCGGCGCCCGGTCAGCAGCGTGGCGTTGGAATTGAAGCCGACCCGGATCCCGCGCTCCTTCGCGTACCGCACCATCTGCATCAGGTGCGGCGAGAGCAGTGGCTCGCCCAGCCCCTGCAATGTCAGCTCGCGCAGCTCGGGCAGCTCGTCGACCAGGCCCTGCAGCATCGACAGCGGCATCGCCCCGGTGATCTTGTTGACCGGGGGGCGGTACGCCACCAGGCACATCGCGCACCGCAGGTTGCACGCCGAGGTGACCTCCACCTGCAGTGCCTGCGGTAGCGGAGCGACAGGTGCGTACGGCAGGGGTGGGTACGGCACCCGGTCGCGGTACCCGTACCGCCCGCCCCGAAACGGTTTTCCAACCACAGACCTGGGCATCAGCAACGGATGCGGGAGATCGAGACGATTCTGGTCCGCGAGTGGGAGACCAGCCCCGCCCGCGACTGGATCGAGCGCACCGACCCCGCCGACGGTTCGCTCGTGGCCCGGATCCCGGTATCCACACCGGAGCAGGTGACCGCCGCGGTCAGGGCGGCGCGGGAGGCGGCCTCCGGTTGGGCGCGGACGCCGGCCGCCACCCGGGGTGC
>JAFMQQ010000840.1 GCA_017354595.1 Micromonosporaceae bacterium | reverse complement strand
ACCCGGGTGCACCGGGCCGGGCCGGCGGCGCAGCCTGCACGGGCGGGCCGGTCCGGGTCAGCTCGGCCAGTTCGCGGGCGTACCGCTCCTTCGCGCTGGCCAGCCGTACCCGCCGGAACGCATCCGGCGCGGCGGCCCGCACCCGGCGACCCTGCTGGCTCCAGAAGCACTCCTCGGGTACCTCCGCCGCCTCCGGCGGCAGCAGCTTCTCGATCTCCTCCACCGCGGCCCGCGCCCGTTGCCACGCATCGGCGACCGCGTAGTAGTCCTCCGGCACCGGCGACCCGGTACCGACCTCCGCCATCCCGGCGTACGCCTGCTCCAGCGCGTACCACTGGCCGGCGTCCAGTAGCCGGGACGGACCGTCCCCATAGGAGAGTGGCCGATCCGGGCCGGGCGCCAGCGCGTCCGGCGGCAGGCTCACCTCGGCGGTGAACCACTCCCCCTGGTACGGCCCGTCGAAGCGCAGCACGTACCCGTCGGCGCGCCGCTCCAGGGTGCTGTACCGGTCGTAGTCGACCTCCGCTTCGCCGGGCGGTACCGACAGCTCCAGGTACGCGTACGCCTCGGCGAGGGTACGTGCCTCAACCACCGCCCGACTCCCGCTCGGCGACGGCCAACCGCTGCGCCAGCAGCCGCAGCGTCGGGCCGTCGGGCCCCTCCAGGTCGGTGAGTACCTCGGCCAGCCGGGCCGCCTCCGCCTTCGCCTGCGCCCGCTGCCCGGCCCGGACCAGCGCCTCGCAGCGCCGCAGCCGGGCACTGACCAGCGAGGTGTGGTAGTCCACCACCCGGGTCAGCTTCGCGTACTCGCCGGCGATCGCGTCCAGCTCGGCGGCGAGCTGCGCCCACCGACCCTGCCGCTCCAGCTCCTCGGTCCGCAGGTCCCGGACGTGTACCTGGCTGAAGCGCCGTACCGCGCGCCGGTTGCGCCAGCTCTCCAACCAGTTCATCGCCGCCTCACCGCAGGCCGCCTCACCGCAGGGCCCACAGCCGACCCGGCCCGGCCACGTACACAGTCCCGTCCGGCCCGGCCGCCGGCTGGTAGGTCAGCGGTACCGGCGCCGGCCAGGTCCACAGTGGCTCCCCTCCCTCGCCGACGCATCGCACCAGGCACTCGGCCGACAGGTCGTACCAGGCGTGGTACTGCTCGAACCGCTGCAGCGACGGGCTGCAGACCACAACCACCCGGCCGGCTCCGGCGGCGAGCAGAGCGACCGGCTCGGCGGGCAGCCGGTGCGACCAGCGCACCCGGTCGGCCTCGTCGACGACCAGCACCATCCACCGGAACAGACCCGGGTCCACCTCCTCGGCCGGGCCGAGCACGGCGAGCAGGCCGCCGGCCGGGTCGGGCAGTACCGCGACCGGCTGGTGGATCGCGACCGGCGGGCTCACCCGGTGGACGGTACGCGTACCGGGGTCGGCGAGGTAGAGCCCGTACCCGTCCGGCTCGGCGAACTCCACCAGTACCCGCCCGCCGGGTACCGGCACCGGCCGGCCCGGCACCGGCCCGGCCGCCTCGGCTGGCCCCGCGACGCCGGGCACCGGGCTGGCTCCGGTGCGACCGGTGCGCCAGGCGGGCGTACCCCCGGCATCGAAGAAGTGAACGACACCGCCGGCGGTCGCGACGACCCAGCCCGCGACGGTGGTCAGACCCACCCCGATCTCCCGCCCCAGCGGGCGGCTCCACCGCACCGTACCGTCCACAGTGGAGCGTGTCAGAAGGGTACCGTCCGCCGGCGTCCACGCCAGCAGGTAGACATCGCCACCCGGGGCCGCGGCGAGCCCGCTGGCACCGGGTACCGGTGCCCGCCCGCGCACCGCGCCGTTGCCCGCCTCCCGGGTGACCAGCAGGTCGCTCTCGACCCGGGCCACCGTGTCGCCGTCGAGCAGCACCGGAGCGCAGCGCAGCCCGGAGTCGGCCTGCGCCAGCCACCCGGGTTCGCCGGTCGGCCGGGCCATGGCCAGGTATCCCCGGGTGGAGACGATGACCCGCCCGTCCGGCAGCGCGAGCAGCTCGCCGTCCGGCTGCTCCGGCAACTGGAGCGACCAGGCGACGCGGTCCCGCACCTGGCCGGGGCCT
>JAFMQQ010000207.1 GCA_017354595.1 Micromonosporaceae bacterium | reverse complement strand
AGCTGGGGCAGCCGGCCGCGCCGCCGGTCCCGGTACAGCCGGCGCCGGGCGCCGCCGGGCCGCCGCCGTTGCCGGGCCAGCAGCAGTGGTACGTCGGCGTAGCGGGACAGAAGCGCGGACCGTTCGACCTGGCCGGCCTGGCCGAGCAGGCCGGCGGCGGCACCCTCACCGGCAGCACGCTGGTCTGGAAGACGGGCATGGCCCAGTGGCTACCCGCCGAGCAGGTGCCCGAGCTGGCTGAGGTGCTGGCAAGCGTCCCGCCGCCGCTACCGCCGCAGTGAGCCGGCCATGACCGCGACCCCCGGAGTATCGACGCACGGCTATGCCTGTGCCAGTTGTGGCGCCCGGCTGGAGTACGCGCCCGGCACCACCATGCTGCGCTGCCCGTACTGCGGCCACGAGCAGCAGGTGGCGCAGGCCGGTCGCGCGGTGCAGGAACACGCCATCAGCGAGCTGGCGCCACTGGTGGGCAAGCCGGCCGCCACCGCCGAGTACGTCTTCACCTGCGCCAAGTGCGGCGCGCAGACCACCAGCGACGCGCTCTCCCTGCAGTGCCAGTTCTGCGGAGCACCGCTGGTGCGCCAGCAGGCGATGCCGGACCAGGTCCAGCCGGAGGCGGTGCTGCCGTTCGCGGTGGACAAGGACGGGGTACGCACCGCACTGCGCGGCTGGGTGCGCTCGCGCTGGTTCGCTCCGGGCAGCCTGAAGAAGGTGAGCGAGGCCGAGAAACTGAAGGGGACGTACCTTCCACATTGGACATTCGACGCCGGTACCCGCACCGACTACACCGGGCAGCGCGGCGAGCACTACTACACCACCGAGACCTACACCGACAGCCAGGGCCGGACCCAGACCCGGCAGGTACGGCACACCAACTGGTATCCGGCCGCCGGTACCGTCGCCCGCGACTTCGACGACCTCCTGGTGATCGGCACCGACCGGGTCTCCCCGGAGCACCTGGAGAAGCTGGAACCGTGGCCGCTGGAGGAGGCGCAGCCGTACCAGCCGGACTTCCTGGCCGGCTACCAGACGCTGCGCTACGACGTGGCGCCGGAGGCGGCCCTGGACACCGCCAAGGTACGGATGGACAAGGTCATTCGCAGCGACTGCGAGCAGGACATCGGCGGTGACGAGCAGCGGCTGCACACCGTGGACACCACATACTTCAACGTGATGTTCAAGCTGCTGCTGCTGCCCGTGTGGATCGCGGTCTACCTGCACGGCGGCAGGTCGTACCAGGTGCTGGTGAACGCGCGCACGGCCGAGGTGATCGGGCAGCGGCCATACAGTCCGCTGAAGATCGCCGCCGCCGTCGCGGCCGCGCTCGCCCTGGTGGCCCTGATCGTCGTGCTCGTCGTGGTGTCTCGGAACTGAGCCGCGGCGCGGCCTAATATGGCTGCATGCCCGGCAGGATCCGCCAGGAGGACATCGCCCTGGTACGCGAGCGGACGTCCATTGTGGACATAGTCGCGGAGCAGGTGACGCTGAAACCGGCCGGGGGTGGCAACCTCAAGGGCCTGTGCCCGTTCCACGACGAGAAGACCCCGTCGTTCAACGTCGCGCCGGCGCGTGGCGTCTTCTACTGCCACGGCTGTGCCAGCGGTGGTGACGCGATCAAGTTCGTGATGGACATCGACCATCTCAGCTTCGTGGAGGCGGTCGAGCGGTTGGCCGGTCGGGCCGGCGTCCAGCTGCGCTATATCGAAGCGGGGCCGGCGCCGGTACGCACCGGGCAGGGTCAGAAGACCCGGTTGCTCGCCGCGCACAAGGCCGCCGCGGCCTTCTACGCGCAGCAACTGTCCACACCGGACGCCCGTACGGCCCGCGAGTTCCTTGCCCAGCGCGGCTTCGACCGGGAGGCGGCGCAGCGCTACGGCTGCGGGTACGCGCCGGCCGAATGGGACGCGCTGGTGGGGCACCTGCGCCAGCAGGGCTTCACCGGACCCGAGCTGGTCACCGCCGGGCTGGCCCGGCAGGCGCGCTCCGGCTCGCTGGTGGACCGGTTCCGGCGCCGGCTGCTGTGGCCGATCCGGGACCTCTCCGGCGAGGTGATCGGCTTCGGCGCCCGCAAGCTCTTCGAGGACGACGACGGGCCGAAATATCTCAATACCCCGGAGACCCCGCTGTACAAGAAGTCGCACGTGCTCTACGGCATAGAGCAGGCAAAGCGGGAGATCGCCAAGCAGGGCCGGGCGGTGGTGGTCGAGGGGTACACCGACGTGATGGCCTGCCACCTGGCCGGCGTGCCGATCGCGGTGGCGACGTGTGGCACCGCGTTCGGGGGCGACCACATCGGCGTGCTGCGCCGGCTGCTGCTGGACACCGACGCTCTGCGCGGCGAGATCATCTTCACCTTCGACGGGGACGCGGCCGGGCAGAAGGCGGCGCTGCGCGCCTTCGAGAACGACCAGCGGTTCGTCGCGCAGACATACATCGCGGTCAGCCCGGACAACATGGACCCGTGCGAGCTGCGGCTGGCCAAGGGGGACGCGGCGGTACGCGACCTGGTGGCCCGGCGCGAGCCGCTGATCGCCTTCGCGCTGCGCTCCGCGCTGCACCACTACGACCTGGACACCGCCGAGGGGCGGGTGGGCGGCCTGCGCGCCACCGCGCCGCTGGTGGCGAAGATCAAGGACCGGGCGCTGCGCCCCGAGTACGCCCGCAAGCTCGCCGGCGACCTCGGCATGGAGGTGGAGACGGTGTTGCAGGCGGTGAGCCGGGCCGTCTCGCGTGGCGGAGCCGAACCGGCGCCGGCCCCTTCCCGGTCCCATGTGGACCGTCCACAAGCGACTGCCGAACGGGAGGCCGAGCGGGAGGCGCTGAAGCTCGCCGTGCAGCAGCCGGTGCTGGCCGGGCCCATGTTCGACACGGTCGGCGCGGAGTTCTACCAGGACCCGGTGCACGCCGCGGTGCGCGAGGCGGTCACCGCCGCCGGCGGCGCGAGTTCTGCGGTGGCCGGGGCGGTCTGGATCGAGGCGGTACGGGATGCCTGTACCGACCTGGCCGGCAAGGCGCTGGTCGGCGAGCTGGCGGTGGAGCCGATATGGTTCTCCGGCGAAGTGGATCCGCGATACATCGAGGTGGTCCTGGCCAGGGTGCAGGTGCCCGCCGCCCACGGGCGGGTACGCGAGGTCAAGTCCCGGCTGCAGCGGCTCAACCCGCTCACCCACCGGGATGAGTACCTGCGCCTCGCCGGCGAGCTCGCCTCACTGGAGCAGCATGCGCGCGGGCTGCGCGAGCGAGCGGTTGGAGGTCTGTAGGTGTTGGGCAGGCGCCGGCGGCTGCCGGCGGAGCGCCGGCCGCCGCTCGATCGCGACGAGCGGATCGTGGCCTGGGCGCAGGCGCCAGGCGGGCTGCTGGTCGCGACCAACCTTGGCCTGTGGCTGCCGGGCGGGGACCGGCTCGGTTGGGCCCGGGTACACAAGGCGGTCTGGTCCGGCAGCGATCTGGTCATCACCTCCGCCGAGGTGGTCACGAGCATCGATGGGTACGAGGTGGTGGCCGACCAGGCGCCGGTGCGGTACCCGCTGGCCGATCCGGGGGACGTACCACACCAGGTGCGCACCCGGGTCACCCGCTCGGTGGCGTACACCGCCCACCACCCGCTGCCCGGCGCCGGTGGAGTACGGATCGCCGCCCGGCGGGTACCCGGAGCCGACGGGCTGCGCTGGACGGTGCGGTACGACGCCGGTACCGACCGGGACGATCCGGTGGTCCGGGAGGCGACCGATCAGCTGGTCGCCCAGGCCCGCGATGCGGTGGAGACCTGAGGTGGCGCACCAGGTCAACGCCCGGCAGGTCGCGGCGCGACCGACCGCGGTCGTGGCCGCGACGACCACATGGCCGCAGTGGCCGGCGCTGTGGCCCGTACTGTCCGGCGAGGTCTGGGCGTGCCTGCGCGCCGGCGGGATTGATCGCGGCTGCCCCAATGTGATGCTCTATCGCGACGCCGCGGACGGTGGGGTGGAGGTCGAGGTCGGCGTCGAACTGCGGCGGCCCTGCCCGCTCACCGGGCGGGTGGTCGCCTCCACCCTGCCCGCCGGTACCGTCGCCACGACTGTCCACCGTGGACCGTACGCCGAGCTCGGCGAGGCCCATCGGGCCGTGGCCGAGTGGTGCGCCAGTCACGAACTGCGACCGACCGGTACCCGCTGGGAGATCTACGGGCCGCACCGTGCGGACCCCGCCGAGCTGACGACCGAGATCTACTGGCTGCTGTCCGGCCGATAACCAGCTGAAGTTGTCGTACCCCCGCACTATCGTCGGCGTCGTGCCTACGGATGAAACCTTGGTGCACGCACGGGGGCTGGTCAAGCGGTTCGGCTCCTTCACCGCCGTGGCCGGGATTGATGTTGATGTCCGGGCCGGGGAGGCGTTCGGCTTCCTCGGCCCGAACGGCGCCGGCAAGAGTTCCACCATGCGGATGATCGGCTGCGTCTCCACCCCGACCGGGGGGACGCTGCGCGTGCTGGGCATGGATTCGCGCCGCGAGGGGGTGGCGATCCGCGCCCGGCTCGGCGTCTGCCCGCAGCAGGACACCCTCGACCCGGAGTTGACCGTTCGGGAAAACCTGGTGACCTACGCGCGCTACTTCGGCATCAGCCGCGCGGTCGCCCGCGAGCGCGCCGCCGAGCTGCTCGACTTCGTCCAGCTCACCGAGCGGGCGGACAGCAAGGTCGAGCCGCTCTCCGGCGGCATGAAGCGCCGGTTGACCATCGCCCGCGCCCTGGTCAACGAGCCGCAGATCGTGCTGCTCGACGAGCCGACCACCGGGCTGGATCCGCAGGCGCGACACCTGGTGTGGGAACGGCTGTTCCGGCTGAAGATGCAGGGCGTGACGCTGGTACTCACCACGCACTACATGGACGAGGCCGAGCAGCTGTGCGATCGACTCGTGGTGATGGACGGTGGCCGGATCGCCGCGGAGGGTTCGCCCCGGGAGCTGATCGAGCGATACTCCACCCGCGAGGTGGTCGAGCTGCGCTTCGGCACCGAGCCGCTGGAGGACCGGGCCGCCAAGCTGGCGCCGCTGGGGGAGCGGGTCGAGGTGCTGCCGGACCGGATCCTGGTCTACGCCGACGATGGGGATGCCACCGCCGCCGCCGTACACCGGCTGGGTGTCACGCCGGCCAGCGTGCTCGTGCGGCGCAGCGGTCTTGAGGATGTCTTCCTCCACCTGACCGGCCGGAGTCTGGTCGACTAGCGATGGCACCCGCATTCTCGGTCTTCGAGGGCTACCTGGTCGCCTACCGGCGGACCTGGCGCAGTTCCGTCTTCGCCTCGTTCCTGTTGCCGCTGCTGTTCGTGGTCGGCTTCGGGCTCAGCGTCGGGGGCTATGTCGACGCCCGGGGCAGCCTCGGTTCGGTGCGCTACCTGGACTACATCGTGCCCGGCCTGCTCGCGTCCAACGCGATGCAGATGGGATACGCCGAGTCCGCCTACCCGGTGATGGGCAGGTTCCAGTGGCTCGGCAGCTACCACGCGATGGCGGCCACCCCGCTGCGGATCGTCGACATCCTCGCCGGTGACCTGCTCTTCGTGGTGTTCCGGGTACTCACCAGCACGGCGGTCTTCCTGGCCGTGGCCAGCGCGCTGGGTGGGGTCCACTCGGCGTGGGCGGTCCTGGTCCCGTTCGCCTGCGTACTGCTGGCGCTGGCGTTCGCCACGCCCGGCGCCGCGTTCACCGCCAGCATCGAGCGGGATTCCCACTTCGCGCTCGTACAGCGGTTCCTCGTTGTCCCGCTGTCGCTGTTCAGCGGGGTCTTCTTTCCGATCGCGGCGCTGCCGGTGGCGCTGCGCTTTCTGGCATACGCCTCGCCGCTGTGGCACGCGGTGCAGCTGTGCCGGGCGGCCACCCTGCCCGGCTTCGGGCTCACCCCGCTGGCCGCGGCCGGGCATGCCGGATATCTCGCGCTGTGGGTCGGCGTCGGTTTCTGGCTCGCGCTCGCGCGTTTCCGGCACCGGCTGACCAGGTAGGAGGATCGATGGTCACCGCGGCGCTCGCGCCCCGCCTGTTCCGTCGGCTCGACGGCGCCGCCCGGCGTAGCGGCTCAGTCGCCGCGCGCAACGTCGATGCGCTCCGGTCCGGCTCGTGGCTGGTAATCATCTCCGGCTTCTTCGAGCCGCTGGTCTACCTGC
>JAFMQQ010000839.1 GCA_017354595.1 Micromonosporaceae bacterium | reverse complement strand
CGCAGGATCACCACCTGGCGCCAGGTCAACCCGGCCCGTACCACCAGTTCGTTGAGCCCGTCGACCTCCGCCTCGCCGTGCCAGGCGGCAGAGAACGCGTTCTCCATGTGCGCCCGGATCTCTGGCATCTCCCGGGCCGCGTCGGGGAAGACCAGACCGAAGTCGTACATGTACACAGTCGACTGTCCACTCGCGACACGGTACGGCCGCTCGTCGCTGACCCGTACGCCGAGCGAATGCAGCACCGGCAGCACGGTTGACAGCATCATCGGCTCGCCCTGCCGGAACACTTTGAACCGCACGTCCCGGTCGTCCTTGCGGCGCCGGTAGAGTTGCATGGCCAGCTGCCCCGCCTCGTCCAGCAGCTCCATCTTGGCGATGTCCTGCACCGCCTCGTACGGCGCGTGCTCGTTCTTGTACGCCTCCGGAAACCCCTCGCAGTAGCGGGCGAACAGCTGCCGTGCCTGCTCCTCGCCGAGCTTGCGCTCCAGCACCAGCCGTAGGTCGTCGTCCCAGTTGCGAGTGGCGTCGGCGAGCAGCTCCTGGACGTGTTGCGTATCGAGCACCGGTGGCCGGTTCGGGTCGGTACGCACGATGAAGTGGATCCGCGCCAGCAGCGACTCACCGACCCGGGTGGTGTAATCCACCCCGACACCGTTCAGCTCCCGCAGCAGGATCTCCTGGATCGCCAACCGGTTCGCCGTGGTGTACCGGTCGCGGGGCAGGTACACCAGGCAGGAGATGAACCGGCCGTACGCGTCCTCGCGCAGGAACACCCGCAGCTGCCTCCGGCCGGCCAGGCGCAGTACGCCCATCACCGCGTCGTACAGCTCATCGGTGCGGATCTGGAACAGCTCGTCCCGCGGGTAGTCCTCCAGGATCGCCAGCAGGTCCTTGCCCGAGTGGCTGCGCGGGGAGAGTCCGGACCGCTCCAGCACCGCGGCGACCTTCCGCTTCACCACCGGCAGCTCGCGTACCGAATGAAGGTACGCCGCCGCAGAGAACAGCCCAAGGAACCGGCGCTCGCCGATGACGTTTCCGTCGGCGTTGAAGACCTTGATGCCGATGTAGTCCAGGTACGAGGATCTGTGCACAGTGGAGCGTGAGTTGGCCTTGGTGATGACCAGCAGCCGCTTCTCCAGCACCCGGGTGCGCGCCTGCACCGGCAGGGTGGCCAGCACCCGCGGATTGGTCTGGTCCTGGCGCAGGATGCCCAGGCCGGTACCGAGCACCGCGGCCAACTCCAACCCGTCCTTGCCGTCGCCCAGCCGGTACTCCCGGTAGCCGAGGAAGGTGAAGTGGTCGTGGGCGAGCCAGCGCAGCAGCTCGATCGAGTCGGTGATGTCCCGGTCCGGTACCGGCAGGTCCGCGGAGCTCAGCTCGTCGGCGATCTGCAGCGCCCTGGCCCGCATCCGCGGCCAGTCCTCCACCGCCTCGCGCACGTCGGTGAGCACCCGGTGCAGGTCCCGGCGCAGCTGTTCGTGCGCTGCCTCGGGCACCCGGTCGATCTCGACCCGCATCCAGCTCTCGACCAGGTCGCCGGCGATGGCGTCGTCCGGCTCCACATCGGCGTGTACCTCCACCAGCCGGCCCAGCGGCTCCCGGCGTACCACCACCTGGGGGTGTACCAGCAGGTGCACCGAGAGCCCGAACCCTGGCTGGGGCGTACCCTCTTCCGGCCCGCCGTGGCTGACCAGCGCGGCGGTGACGGTGTCGACGAGGAACGGCATGTCGTCGGTGACGATCTCCACCGCGGTCAGCTCGCCGTCCGGCGTGTCGGCCACCCGCAGCCGCAGCTGGCCGGGGAGCCGCTGCCCGGCCAGTTCGCGATGCTGCCGGGCGTCGGAGAGCATCCGGTCGGGGGTGAGCCCGACCAGTTCCTCGTCCGGCGCGAAGCGCCAGTACCGGCGCACCAGGTGGGCGCTGTCGAGGTCCGGCCCGGCGAGCGCGACCGCCTCGGCGATCAGCCGTTCGGCGTCGGGTAGCGGCTCGTCCAGCTCGATGTCCTCGGCCTCGACCCGCGCCGCCGGCGGGTCCTGTATCGCGTCGACCGCCGGATCCTCGCGCGCCCCGTCGCGGGGG
>JAFMQQ010000206.1 GCA_017354595.1 Micromonosporaceae bacterium | reverse complement strand
CGGCTGACGGATTTCCGTCCGAGCTTGTCGCTGATACGTTAGCGATATATCGTCAACACATCAAGAACCTATCGCAGAAGTCTCAACAGATCGAAGAGGCTTCGGGAAACAACCCATGAGGAGGTTGTGCAGGATGCACGAGGAACGCATGCGGGCCTTCGGGTTCGGCGGCGGCCGCTGGCCGTTCCCGCCCGGTGGGCCGTTCCCGCCCGGCGGACCATTCGGTCACCACGGCCGGGGTCGCGGTCGCGCCAGGGGCAGGCGGGGCAATGTCCGCGCCGCGATCCTGGCGTTGCTCAACGAACGACCGATGCACGGGTACGAGATGATCCAGGAGCTGGACCGCCGCACCGGTGGCGTATGGCGCCCCAGTCCCGGCTCGGTGTACCCGACACTGCAGTTGCTGGAGGACGAGGGCCTGATCGCCAGCGAGGAGTCGGGTGGCCGCAAGCGGTTCACGCTGACCGACGCCGGCCGCGAACAGGCCGCCGCGGCCGCGGCCGAGGCGCCGTGGGCGGAGTTCAGCGAGGAGACGGTCGCCAGCGGCAACGACACCAAGGAGGCGATCTTCGGCGTGATGAACGCGTTGCGCCAGATCGGCTTCTCCGGCAGCGCGGAGGACTGGCAGCGCGCGGTCGCGGTACTGAACGAGACCAAGCGCAAGCTGTACGCCATCCTCGCCGAGTCCGAGTAGCACCAACGATGCCGGGTCGCCGCCGCACGGGGGGTGGCGACCCCCGCATCCTCGGTAGACAGTCCCCTGTAGACAGTCCTTAATGGACAGTGACGGTGGGACCGGGAAGCAGGTCGCGCATCTCGTCGGGGAGTTCCGCGCCCATCGAGTCGGCGAGCCGGATCGCCTCCTCGACCAGCGTCTCCACGATCTGCGGCTCGGGTACGGTCTTGATGACCTCGCCCTTGACGAAGATCTGGCCCTTGCCGTTGCCGCTGGCCACACCGATATCAGCCTCGCGGGCCTCACCCGGCCCGTTCACCACACAGCCCATCACCGCGACCCGCAGCGGTACCGGGAAACCCTCCAGCGCCGCGGTCACCTGGTCGGCCAGCGTGTACACGTCGACCTGGGCCCGGCCGCAGGACGGGCAGGAGACGATCTCCAGGCCGCGCTCGCGCAGCCCCATCGCCTCCAGGATCGCGGTGCCGACCTTGACTTCCTCGACCGGTGGCGCGGAGAGCGAGACCCGGATCGTGTCGCCGATCCCCTCGGCCAGCAACGCGCCGAAGGCGACGCTGGACTTGATGGTGCCCTGGAACGCCGGCCCGGCCTCGGTCACGCCGAGGTGCAGCGGGTAGTCGCACGCCTCGGCGAGCTGCCGGTACGCCTTGATCATGACGACCGGATCGTTGTGCTTCACCGAGATCTTGATGTCCCGGAAGCCGTGCTCCTCGAAGAGCGAGCACTCCCACAGCGCCGACTCGACCAGCGCCTCCGGCGTCGCCCTGCCGTACTTCTGCAGCAGTCGCGGGTCGAGCGAACCGGCGTTGACGCCGATCCGGATCGGTACCCTCGCGGCGCTGGCGGCCCGGGCGATCTCGGCCACCTTGTCGTCGAACTTCTTGATGTTGCCCGGGTTGACCCGCACCGCAGCACAGCCAGCATCGATCGCAGCGAATACGTACTTCGGCTGGAAGTGGATGTCCGCGATCACCGGGATCTGCGACTTCTTCGCGATCGCCGGCAGCGCCTCCGCGTCGTCCTGGGACGGTACGGCCACCCGTACGATCTGGCAGCCGGCCGCGGTCAGTTCGGCGATCTGTTGCAGCGTTGCGTTCACATCCGCGGTGAGCGTGGTGGTCATCGACTGCACGCTGACCGGGGCCCCACCACCCACCGGTACGCTGCCCACCATGATCTGCCGGGACTGGCGGCGCTGCGCCAACGGCTGGGCCGGAACGGACGGCATGCCAAGGTTTACCGCGGTCACGGGACGCCCTCCTACTTGCCGAAGATCTACTTGCCGAAGATGGTCACCGGATTCACGATATCGGCCGCGATGGTCAACAGGCTGAACGCCCCGAAAATCAGGATCACCGCGTAGGTGACGGGCATCAGCTTCAGGTAGTTCACCCGGCCGGGGTCGCGCCGGCCCAGGCGCCGGTACAGCCAGGAGCGGATCCGCTCGAAGAAGGCGATCGCCATGTGCCCGCCGTCCAACGGGAGCAGCGGCAACAGGTTGAAGACACCGATGAAGAAGTTGAGCGTGATCAGGATGGTGAAGAACGTGGCCCAGGAACCGTACTCGACCGCCTCGCCGCCAAGGCGGCTCGCCCCGACCACGCTGATCGGGCCGTTCGGGTCGCGCGGCTGGCCGGAGAGGGCCCGCCACAGCGCCGGTACCCGGGCCGGGAACCTCTTCAGCGACGCGCCAATCTGGGAGAACATCTGGCCGGTGTAGTAGCCGGCCTGGCCGACGCCGGAGATGGGGCCGTACCGCACGGTCTCCGGGGCACCCTTCGGCAGCGACGGTCCCACCCCGAGAGCGCCGACGGTTACCAGGTTTCCGGGCTTCTCGGCACCGGTGTTGTCGATCGGCGGGCGTTGCACCGCGACCAGGTCCACAGGCGTGGTGTGCAGTACGCCGTCGCGTTCGTAGGTCAGCGTCGTGCGGCCCGGCATTGCGGCCCGGATCGCCTTCACCAGATCCGGGTAGCTGGTGACCTTGGTCCCGTTCACCGCGACGATCTTGTCGTGGTCCTGCAGTCCCGCCTTCTTGGCCGGCGATACCGGGTCGCCCGGTTGGCACGTGGTGCGGTCGGCGGCCTGGATCACGCATGCCTGAACGCTGACGTTGGTCGCTGTGGTGGCGAGATCCGGGTTGGGTAGCCCGATGGCGACCAGCAGCAGCCACAGCACGACGAAACCGAGGATGAAGTGGCTGACCGAACCGGCCGCCATCACGACGGTGCGCTTCCACAGTGGAGCCCGCCACATCGCCCGCGGCTCGTCCTCCGGCGCCACGTCATCGTCCTGCGGTGTCATTCCAACGATCTTGACGAAGCCGCCCAGCGGGATCGCCTTCAACCCGTACTCGGTCTCGCCCCGACGGAACGAGAAGAGAGTCGGCCCGAACCCGGCGAAGTACCGGGTGACCTTCATGCCGAACGCCTTCGCGGTCGCCATGTGACCAGCCTCATGCAGGCATACCGAGATGAAGATGGCCAGCGCGAACAGTACGACACCCGTCAGATAGGCCATTCAGGCATTGTCCTTTCCTGCGCCGGCGGCTCTACCGGCCGTCACCAGTTCGCGGGCTCGTGCCCGCGCCCAGGTTTCGGCGGCGAGCACCTCCTCGACGGTACCCGGTTCCGGAAAGTCCGGCGCCTCTGCCAGAACCCTTTCGAGTGAGTCCACGATGCCGAGGAATGGCAGCCGGCCGGCGGTGAAGGCGGCCACGAACTCCTCGTTGGCCGCGTTGTAGATCGCCGGCCGGCACCGGCCGGTGGCACCGGCCTGCTTCGCCAGCCGTACCGCCGGGAAGGCCCCATCGTCCAGCGGGGCGAGTTCCCAGGTGTGCGCCCGGCTCCAGTCCACCGGGGCGGCCGCCTCCGGTACCCGGTCCGGCCAGCCGAGCGCCAGCGAGATCGGCATCCGCATGTCCGGCGGGCTGCACTGAGCCATGGTCGAACCGTCCCGGAACTCGACCATCGAGTGGATCACCGACTGCGGGTGCACCATCACCTCGATCTCCGGGTACCCGATGCCGAACAGCTCGTGCGCCTCGATCACCTCCAGTCCCTTGTTGACCAGGGTCGCCGAGTTGATCGTGACCACCGGGCCCATGTCCCAGGTCGGGTGGGCCAGCGCCTGCTCCGGGGTCACCGCGGCCAGCTCCGCCCGGCTCCGCCCCCGGAACGGGCCACCGCTGGCGGTCAGCACCAGGCGGCGTACCTCCGCGGCGGAACCACCGCGCAGGCACTGCGCCAGCGCCGAGTGCTCCGAGTCGACCGGCACGATCTGCCCGGGCCCGGCCACCGCGCGCACCAGCGGGCCGCCGGCCACCAGCGACTCCTTGTTCGCCAGCGCGAGGATCCGCCCGGCGCGCAGCGCGGCGAGCGTCGGCGCCAGGCCCAGCGAGCCGACGACGCCGTTGAGCACCATGTCGCACGGCCACTGCGCCAGCTCCGCCATCGCCTGCGGCCCGGCCAGGATCTTCGGGATCCGGTACCCGCCGGTGGCGTACCCGTTGGCCTGCGCGGTGGCGTAGAAGGCGAGCTGCAGGTCCTGTGCCACGGAGGCCTTCGCCACGCCGACCGCCTCGACGCCCAGCTCCAGCGCCTGGCTCGCGAGCAGCTGCACGTTGCCCCCACCGGCGCCCAGCGCCACCACCCGGAACCGGTCCGGGTTGCGCAGCACGATGTCGATGGCCTGGGTACCGATCGAGCCGGTCGAGCCGAGCAGGACGATCTGGCGAGGCTGCACACCCGCTAGCTTAGTGGTCATGCGGCTGGCGACCTGGAACGTCAACTCGGTCACCGCGCGGCTGCCCCGGCTGGTCGACTGGTTGCAGCGCGCCGAGCCCGATGTGCTGTGCCTGCAGGAGACGAAGGTCGCCGAGTTCCCGGTCGCGGAGCTGGCCGCGCTCGGGTACGAGGTGGCGGCGTACGGGCTGAACCGGTGGAACGGGGTGGCGATCGCGTCCCGGGTCGGGTTGGCCGACGTGACCCGTGGCCTGCCGGAGGAGCCCGGCTTCCCGGACCCGGAGCCGCGCGCCATCGGCGCCACGTGCGGGGGCGTACGCGTCTGGTCGGTGTACGTGCCCAACGGCCGTACTCCCGACTCGCCGCACTACGGGTACAAGCTGCACTGGCTCGCGGCGCTGCGCAAGGCGCTCGCCGATGAGCTGCGCGCGCCGGGTGAGGGCACGCCAGGATCAGCAGGCGCATACGCCGATCTGGTCGTCACCGGGGACTTCAACGTGGCACCGGCGGACAGCGACGTCTGGGATCCGGCCGCCTTTGTCGGCTCAACACATGTCACGCCGGCCGAGCGCGAGGCGGTCGCCGCGCTGCTCACGCTGGACCTGCGCGACATCGTGCCGCGCCCGCTGAAGGGCGACAATCCGTTCACCTACTGGGACTACCGGGCCGGCATGTTCCACCAGGACATGGGGATGCGCATCGATCTGGTCTTCGCCACAGCCGGGCTGGCCGGGCAGGCCGCCGACGCGTACATCGACCGGGAGGCGCGCAAGGGCAAGGCGCCGTCGGATCACGCCCCGGTGGTGGTGGACTTCGCCGCCAGAATCGCCGCCATCCCGGAGAAGTAGGAACGCAGCCGGGCGTCCTGTTCCGCGGTGAGCGTGGTCCGGCAGATCACCACAGCGATGCCGCCGTCCTTGCGGTTGATCTCGTACCCGTGCGGCAGCGCCCGTACGTTGCCCACGGCCGACCAGTTGACGCGGGTCGTGGTTGAGTCGGTGCTCCACTCCAGCGCTTCGGGTCCGAACATGTACCGGGTCGGATCGAGCATCCCCGGGGGCGTGTCGTGTCGCTGGAAGAAGCTGCCGACCACCACCACCCAGACGATGAAGCCGCCGGCCAGGCCGAGCATGCCAAATGCCGTCCACCACGGTGCCTCGGCGACCGTGGCGCCGAGGCTGGTGGCGACAAGCAGGGTCGCGATGAGCGCGGTGAGCGCCAGCGACCGGCGGCTCTGCCGCTGCTCGTTGCGGCGCATGGCGCGGGCGAACGCCTGGTCGGCCGTGACGGTGATGTCCAGCAGGCGGAGCTGGGCCGGCCCGGCGTCAATACGATCGCTGTCGATCCGCGCGGTCTCGATGCGCTCACCGTTGACCCGCTCCACGTCGACGGGCGGTGCCTCGATGCGGCCACCGTCGACCCGCGGTGCCTCGACCCGGGCACCGTCGACCGGCCCAGCCGCAACAGGCCCAGCCGCGGGAGGCTGGGCCGTGTGGGGCCCAGCAGCAACAGGCCCAGCCGCGGGGGGCCGGACCGCCGGGTGCCCAGCCGCAACAGGGCCAGCCGCAGCAGGCCCAGCAGCAACGCGCCTGGCCTCGACCGGCCCCGCCTCGGCACTCCCGGTGGCCACCGGTTGGCCGCTCGCCGGCCTGGCCTCGACCCACTCGGCTTCCACCGGCTCGGTCCGGTTCTCCGCCTCAG
>JAFMQQ010000838.1 GCA_017354595.1 Micromonosporaceae bacterium | reverse complement strand
GCTGCCACCTGCAGGCCGACGGTACGGGCCGTGGCCGACCCGCCCGCGGTACCCAGCCGGGCACCGGTGGTGAGAGTGAAGAGCGGGAAGATGGGCGCCGCGGCCAGCCCGAGCAGCATCAGCCCAGCGACCGCCACGGCGCCCGGCGCCGGTACCGCCATCAGGGCCGCACCGGCACTCACCCCGATTACTGCCGCGGCGAGGACGCGGGCTGCACCGAGGCGTTCGGCCGCCATGCCGAGCACGACGCGACCGGCGAACATCATCGCCCAGTACCCGGAGATGGCCGCGCCGGCCGCCGCCGGTGCCAATCCGCGTGCGCCGGTGAGGAAGACGTACCCCCAGATCCCGGCCCCGGACTCGATGCCGGTCTCGACCGCGGTGAATGCCAGCGACCCGAGCACCGCGCCGGGATGCGGCGCGGGCGGCGCGGGATCGGCCGCAGGGTCGGGGCCGGTGCTGTCGGGGGCGGTGCGGTCGACGGCGGCTGGGAGCGCACGCCGGGTGGCGAGCAGCACGGCGGCGACCAGTACCAGGATCACCGCCATGGTGGCGACCACCCAGCGCCAGCTGAGGGACGCGCCGAGCATCGCGGTCACCAGTAGCGGGCCGGCCGTGGCACCGACCCCGTAGCTGGCGTGCATCCAGGTGATCTGGCGGGCGCCGAAGCGGTGCGCGGCGTACCCGTTGAGTGCGGTGTCCACCGCGCCCCAGCCGAAGCCGAACAGCACCATGCCGAGCAAGAACGGCCAGATCAGTGGCGCAGCCGCCTCGACGGCGAGCGCCAGTCCACAAAGGACGGTACCGGCGGCGAGCAGCGGCCCGGTCGCGATCCGGGACAGCAGGCGCCCGGTCGCGATGCTGGACAGTACCGACGCGGCGACACCGAGTGCCAGCGGGCCGCCGAGCGCGCCCACCGGCTGGTGCAGGGTGAGGCGGATGGATGGCCACAGCATGCCCAGGGTGGAGCCGGGCAGAGCGGTGGTGAAATAGACGAGACAGGCAAGCCGGAAAGCGGGCACGTTGGGACACCCCTTGCTGGGCTGGTTGGGATTCGTGCCACTGTGCCTGGACTACCAGGATCCGGAGCAGCACGCGATGACAGGTACGGGTCAGCGCGTGCGGGGTCGACCGGGCATCTCACTTCACCGTTTCTCGGGGCGTCGCCGGGAAGTCTAGCCGAACCGAAATCGCGCGCGTGTAGCGCGCTAGCGACCTAGATCGAGTGGTCCAGCTCCGCCCACTCGACCGCCTCCTCGGCCGTCTGGCAGAGCCGGCTGCGCCGGGCCGCCCCATCGTGCACGATCGCCACGTGGTAGCGCTCGCCGCTGTCCGAGGGCCTGATCGGCCGGACCACCGCCACCGGCATGCCGGCGGCCGGCGCATAGTGGGCCACGCCGTCACCCAGCTCCCAGTGCGCGCGTCCGTCGACGGCGACGGCGAGCGCGTCGAACGCTCCGGCCAGCCGACGGTATGACCGAGTGTGCGGGTTGATACGCCAGACGACCGCGGTCATGGGGACACTATGACCCGCCCCACCGACAAGATCGAGGCGACACGCCGGCCGGGGCGGCTCGCGCCGTGCTCAGGGCTGGATCAGCGGGGCCAGCTCCGGGCGCTTGGCGACCCGCGTGTCACCGGAGGAGCCGCCGGTCAGCCGGCGGTGTACCCACGGGGCGAAGTACTGGCGCACCCAGAGCGCGTCCGCCCGCCGGGCCGCTAGCCAGGTCGGGTGCGGGGCGCGCGGCGGCACCTCCCACCACGCCGGGTCGGGCGCCACCTCCAGCGCGCGCAGCACGTGCGCCGCCACCCGCTGGTGTCCGGTGGTAGACAGGTGCAGCCGGTCGACGCTCCACAGTAGAGGGTTGTCGAACTCGTCGTCCGCCAGCAGGTCGACCAGGATGGCGCCGTGCTTGTCCGCCGTCTGCTGTACCGCGCGGTTGAGCAGCGTCACCCGGGGCAGGGTGATCCGGCGGCCGGGCAGCCGCCGGGTGACATCGGCGAACCGGAACAGCACCACCTGGGAGCCGGCCGAGCGCAGCCCGCCGATCGTCTGGTCGAACCGGGACAGCATCGGCCCGGC
>JAFMQQ010000837.1 GCA_017354595.1 Micromonosporaceae bacterium | reverse complement strand
GCTCACCAGTTCGTCAGCACCAGGTGGTTGACGAGCAACGCGGTCGCCGCCTGGGCCGCGAGCCACCAGCGGCGGTGCGGGGCGGGCAGCGTCCACGCCGCGGCCAGCAGCCACACCGCGAACGGCAGCCAGATCCGTTCGGTCTCCGCCTTGGACAGCCCGGAGAGGTCGGCGATCGCGACCGCCACCGCCGCCGCGAGTGGTACCAGGTTGGCCCTCGGGCGCAGTACCGCGCGGCGCAGCACCGGCGCCACCGCCGGCCCGGCCGCCAGCACCAGGCAGGCGAGGTCGGCCCAGACCCAGTACCGGTACGGCCGGTCGCTCGCCACGCCCTGGTAGTAGCGGCGCACCACGAGGTGGTACCCGTCCGGCCACCAGAAGCCGGCCGCCGCGAACGCGACAACCACCGCGGCCACTCCGGCCGCCGCGACGGCCAGGGTGCGCACCCGCCTGATCTGGGCCGCGGTGGCCAGCGCCGGCAACGCCATCAGCGACAGTCCATAGGAGAGGAACAGGCCGCCGCCGAGGGCCAGGCCGCCGGGGAAATTGGTCGCCGGGCGGCGGCTCGCCAGCCAGGCGATGCCGGCCGCGGTCACCCCGGCGAACAGGCCGTCGGCCGAGGCACCCACCCAGACCGCGCCCGGAAACAGCACCAGGAAGGGTACCGCCGCCCGCCCGGCCTCTTCGTCCACAAGGGACCGGACGGCGACCGGTGCCGAGACCGCGACCGTGGCACCGACCGCCACGCAGAGCAGCGCCGCCCAGCCACCGCCGTGCAGTCCGGCCCGGTCCAGCAGCACGAAGATGCCGAAGGCGCCGGGCGGGTGGCCGGCGACGTGGGTGTCCCAGGAGCCGGGCCGGAAGTCGATGATGTGCCGGGTGAAGCCGTGCAGCAGCGGGCCGAGCTGCCCGGCCAGCCGCAGGTCGTACAGGTACTCCCCCTGCGGAGTCAGCCGCCCGGCCAGCCCTCGTTGCCACCCGTCGACCAGCGCGAGGCCCATCGTCCAGGCCAGCGCGGCCGGGTACGCAACGGCGAGCAGCCGGCGCCACGGCAGCCGTACGCTCCACTGTGGACCTAGCCAGACCACGGCCGCAGCGATGGCGATCGCGAGCGGTGTACCGGGTCCGGTGTGCGGCCGCCAGACGCCGTACAGCGGGGCGGCGTTCGCCCACACCCGGGTACCGTGGTGGTTGCCCCACCAGCCGACCGCCACCGCGGCGCCGACCAGTGCCACGGCGACACCGGCCGCGACCAGATCCCCTCTGGCCCGCACCGCGCCATCCTGCACCGCGCCATGGTAGGTGCCGGGCGGTGGCCGTGCCCGCCCGACCGGCCGGCCGTCACAGCTCGGTAAGGAATCGGCGGGCGTCACGAATCCGTAATCCGCGCAACGGTTTCCCGGCACCGCCCGCGGCCTACCTTGTCACCATGACTGACTCGGCAACGGCCACTGTGGACGTTGTGCTGCCGTGCCTGGACGAGGCAGCCGCACTCCCCGGTGTGCTCGCCGCGCTCCCCCGGGGGTACCGGGCGATCGTGGTCGACAACGGCTCCACCGACGGCTCGCCGGAGATCGCCGCGGCCGGTGGCGCCACGGTCGTCTACGAACCGCGGCGGGGGTACGGTGCCGCCGTCCACACCGGACTGGAGCGGGCCAGCGCGGAGCTGGTCTGCTTCCTCGACGCCGACGGGTCGCTGGACCCGCGGGAGCTGCCCCGCCTGGTCGAACCGGTCGGCACCGGCTCGGCCGACCTGGCCGTCGGGCGGCGGGTACCGGCGGCACGGGGCGCCTGGCCATGGCATGCGCGCGCCGGCAACCTGATCCTCGCCGCGCTGCTGCGCCGGCGCGGGCTGCCGGTGCACGACATCGGGCCGGTGCGGGTGGCCCGCCGGGAGGCGCTGCTTTGCCTCGGAGTGGCCGACCGCGCCTTCGGGTACCCGCTGGAGCTGTTGTTGCGCGCCGGCGCGGCCGGCTGGCGGGTGTGTGAGCTGCCGGTGGCGTACCGGCCGCGGGCCGCCGGTACCCGGTCGAAGGTCTCCGGCTCGGTGCGCGGCACGCTGCGCGCCGCCCGCGACATGGCCGGG
>JAFMQQ010000205.1 GCA_017354595.1 Micromonosporaceae bacterium | reverse complement strand
GTCGCTCCCGCAGGTAGACCCGTAGCCAGGCGTTGCCGGTGTCTACAGTGGACAATTCGGCGAGAGTACCGCGTACCGTGCGCAACGGGGTGGCCGTGGTCAGCGGCGCCTGCCGGATCCGTGCGGGGGTGGAGGCGGCCACCTCGACCAGGGTCACCGAGGGGAGGTTCTCCTGCTCGCCGAAGTCGATGGCGAGCGGGCTGCCGCTGTAGCGCACCGGGCACGGTGCCGGTACGGTCTGCGCCCGGTGCAGGTGGCCCAGCGCGACATAGTGCGTTGTCGGCGGGAAGATGGTGGCCGGCACCGCGTACGCCTGGATGGTGTGCGCGTCCCGCTCGCCACCGCCGCGTACCCCACCGGTCACGGTCAGGTGCGCGGTCACCAGGTTGACGGTACCGTCCTCGAACCCGGCGCACAGCTGCGTGACCAACCGGCCCAGGTGGTCGGCGTAGGTCTGGGTCGCCTGCGCGGCGGTGAGCGCGAACATCTCGGTCGCCCGGACCGCGTACCGCTGGGAGAGGAACGGCAGCGCCACCAGGCGCCACGGCTCACCGTCGCGCGTCTGCCCATCGATGATGTGGTCGGCGGCCCGGTCGCGGACCGTACCGCGCAGGGTCACCCCGGCCGCCTCGGCCCAGGAGCGCAGCGCGTCCAGCGCCGGACCGTTGTCGTGGTTGCCCGCGATGGCGACCACGTCGGCACCGGTGGCGCGCAGCGCCGACAGCGCCCGGGTGACGATCCGGGTGGCGTCCGGCGTTGGGGCCGCAGTGTCGTACAGGTCGCCCGCGACCAGTACCAGATCGGGCTGCTCGGCGCGGGCGATCTCCACCAGCTCCGCCAGTACCGCGATCTGTTCGTCCACTCGGGACTGTCCCTTGAGGACCTTGCCGACGTGCCAGTCGGAGGTGTGCAGTATCCGCATCAGAACGGGATTTCCTCGTCGGTTAGGGTCGCGCCGGGTGCGCGCGCACCGACCACGGCGAACGCGTCCGCCGACTGGGTCCGCGAGCGCCGCTTCGAGCGCGGCATCGGCCCGGCCTCCTCGACCCGGCTCGCCCAGGCCGGAAAGGGAAACTGCACCACCAGCGGTACCGGTAGCTCCGGCTGGCTGACGAACATGGTGCCGGGCTTGGCGATCAGCGCCCTCGCCCGTTGCGCACCGGGCAGGAAACCGTACTCCGGCCGGGACGCCTCGGCCGGGTCCAGCCGGCCGACCACCTTGACCGAGGCGTTGGTGACCACCCGCCGCTCCACCTCGCTCGCCGTCTGCTGCGCGCCGATCAGGATGACGCCCAGCGACCGGCCCCGCTCGGCGATGTCGAGCAGGATCTCCTTGATCGGTGAGGTGCCCTCGCGCGGCGCGTACTTGTTCAGCTCGTCGAGGACCACGAACAGCAGTGGCTTGCGGGCCGCCGTCCGCTCCTTGCGTTCCAGTTCGGTCTTCAGCGTGACGCCGACCGCGAAGCGCTGCGCGCGCTCGGAGAGGTTGTGCAGGTCGACCACGGTCACCTGAGCACTGTCCACAGTGTTCACCCGGTGCCCGGACGCGCCACCCAGATCGCCACGTACCAGCCGGGACAGCTCGCGCTTGGAGGCGATCAGCCGGCGGGCAAAGGCATTGACGGTGCCGGTCCCCACCGCGCTGCCCGCCCAGAACGGCCGGGCCTGTTCGTCGTTGCACTGGGCCACGACGAAGTCGACCAGGTCGGCGTAGCTGCCCAGCCGGGTGCCGTCGATGCTGACCCCGCCGTCGGCCGGGGTGGCCTCCCGGGCCAGCCGCGCGGTCACCGCGTGGATCACCATCGTGTACTGCTGCCGCTCGTCGTCCGCGTCGGCGAAGACATACGGCAGCAGCCGATCGGCGCAGAACTCCTCCAGCGTCCAGTAGAAACTCTCCACTCCGGACAGTCGGCTGGAGACATCCGGCGTGCCACTGGGATCACCGGCGCGCGGCGGCGCGTAGACCGCCACGTCCGGGAAGGGCGAGGCGGCCAGCCCGAGCTGCAGATAAGCATCCACAGTGGACTCATCCAACCGGTTGTTTGGGTGGTCGAGGAAGAGCAGGTCCTCACCCTTGACGTTGAAGACCAGCGCCCTGGTGTTGGTCGCCTCGCCGCCCAGCACTCCGGAGCGCAGCATGGAGAAGAGCAGGAAGGTGGCGAAGCTGGTCTTCGTGGCGACCCCGGAGACGCCGGAGATGGAGACGTGTGCGCCGCGGGTGCCGTCGAGGAACTCGGCGTTGAGGTAGAGCGGGGCACCGTCGCGGCCGGTGCCGATCGGTACCCGCCGGCTCATCGCGTCGAAGTGCAGTGCCGCGGTACGCAGGTCGCCAGCGGCCCGGTGCACCACGGCACCGGGTGTCGGCGGCACGTACACCTCGGGATCGACCCGGGTCGTGGTGATCTCGGCCGCCTCCTGCACCTGCGCGGGCAGGGTCCCGTCGGCGATGGCGAAGACGTCGGACTCGAACTGCGCGCCTTCGTGGCGTGCCCGCACCTGGGTCACCAGGCCCGAGATCGTCACCGGGTCGCGCCCGGGCACCTCGCGCCGGGTCGTGACCACGTCGTCGAGTTGCAGGTAGGCCCCGGGCGCGACGGCCACCCAGAACTGCAGCGGGGTCGCGTCCGCGGTGCCCAGCACCCGCCCGACCAGTGCTTCATCCTGGCCAGGTCCGGAATACGAGTCGAGGGCCATGAGGGGCATCGTGCCGCACAGATGTGCGACGCGCAGCCAGGCACGCCGTCGGCGGCATGCCGGATTCTCGCGTTCCAGGTCACGTCACGCTTTGCGTGCGTACCGCAGCAGAAGGGCTCCGTCGTCGAACAGCGCGTGCGCCAGCCTCAGCCCGCGCAGCGTGGACGCCGGCCCGGCCGTTATCCGCCCCGCACCGGCCCCGGTCAGCATCGGCGAGACGGTCAGGCACACCTCGTCCACCAGGTCGGCCGCGGTCAGCGAACCGAACAGATGTGGGCCGCCCTCGCACAGAATCTGCGTCATTCCGCGGCTGCGCAGCTGGGCCAGCCCGCGGGCCAGATCCACCTCGTCGACACCGTGCACCAGTACGTCGGCCACCTCGCTCAGTGCCTTGACCCGGTCCGGCGGCGCCATGGCGTGGGTGAGGATCACCGGCCGCACCGGCGCCTCGGCCAGCGCCGGATGCGCCGGGTCCAGGGCCAGCCGGGCCGAGACCACAACCAGCCGGGGGTACGGCCTCAGCCCGTGCTCCTGGCGCCACGCCCGCCTCGGCTCGTCCAGCCGCACCGCGTGGTACCCCTCCTGGCGCAGTGTGCCGGCGCCCACCATCAGCGCGTGCGGGAACATCCGGAGCAGCCCGAAGACCTTGTGGTCGGCCGGGTTGCCCAACCCGGCCGAGTACCCCTGCACCTCGACCGCCCCGTCCACACTGGTGACGAAGTTGACCCGTACGCACGAGCCGGCCGGCGACCGGTACAGCGCGGTCAGCTCGGTGTCGTCCACCTGCCGCGGGTCGCCCGCTGGCCAGATCCGGTGCATGCGTCGCTACTCGCCGGGCGGGCCGGTCACCGGCGGCGTCGGTCCCGGTGACCGGTGCTGGCAGTCGCACCAGTTCCCGCCCGGACAGTCGGTATGCCGACCCCTTCGGCATGCGCGGCAGATCATTGCTCCAGTCTGCCGTGCCGGTACCGCCCCCACCGGCCGGTGCACCCGGAGTCGGTTGGTGAAAGATTGAGCACACGCGAACGGGGGTTCCGCCGGCGGGTGGTGGCCCGGCGACGAGAAGGGGTGACATGGCGCGGCAGATCTACCAGCTGAGGGTCACACTCGCCGACGTCGCGCCGCCGGTGTGGCGCCGGGTCGCGCTGCCCGGTGGGTACACCCTGGACCGGCTGCACCGGGTGATCCAGCTCGCGATGGGCTGGCAGGACTACCACCTCCACTCGTTCGAGATCGACGGCGTCCAGTACGGGCAGCCGGACCCGGAGGGGGAGCTGGAGCTGCGGGACGAGCTGGACGTCCGGCTGGACGCGATCGCGGGCAAGGACGTCGCCTTCCGGTACACGTACGACTTCGGCGATTGGTGGGACCACGACGTGCTGGTGGAGGCGATCTACCCGGCCGACCCGGAGGAGCGGTACCCGATCTGCCTCGCCGGGGAGCAGGCCTGCCCGCCCGAGGACGTTGGCGGCGCGCACGGGTACGCGGCCTTTCTCGCCGCGGTGGCCGACCCGGCGCACCCGGAGCATGAGGCGATGCGGGAGTGGATCGGTCGCGACTTCGATCCGTCCCGCTTCGATGCCTCACTCGCTACCACTCTGCTACGCCGTATGGCTTGATTTCGGGGCGTATCGGCCAGGGCAATAGAACCCTCGCTGCGCGGGCCCGAATCCGCCCGGCCGGTGCGTGGAACTTTCATCATCGACGGGGCGGCTAGGCCATTCCGGCGGCTAACCGGTTCAGCTCCGGCGCCAGGTCGCTGACCTGGGCGGGGGTCGGCGGCAACGGATCGAAGTCGACAAATGCGTTCATTTCTGGGCCTTTCTTTGGATAACGAAATGGGATCGCTCCCACGCTCTCCTTGACAGCCGCGTAACGTCACGGCAATCTCATGGGAGCGCTCCCGTGGAAGTGTGGCGCAGACCACAGTCCAACCACCGGTGTTGCGTTCTGGCAGGTCGGGGGAGGCCCGGCGGCGAGGACACACCCCCACGAGGCGTGGGTTGGCCCGATGGCGAGCAGTTTGGCGCCGCCGCCGGACCGGCTCCCCGCTTCACCACACTTTGTGACCTGAGAGGGGTCTACAGGAATGGGCGTCATGATGCGCCGTCGCGGGTTTGCGGCGGTCGCCCTGGCCGCTGGACTTGTATTAGCAGCGGCCGGATGTGGATCGAGCAACAGTAACGGCTCGGGCAACTCCAACCAGCCGATACAGCTGACCGTCACCGTCTTTGGTGAGTTCGGATACGGCAAGGCCGGGCTGTACGACAAGTACCACCAGTTGCACCCGAACATCACCGTCAAGGAGTTGGGCACCGGGCAGGGCCTCGACGCCGAGAACACCAAGCTCGACTCCGTGCTCGCGGCCGGTGCCGGCGCCAGCGACGTGGTCGCCCTCGAAGAGGGCACCGTCACCAAGTACAAGGCTCTGGCGCAGGACTTCGTCAACCTCAAGGACTACGGCGCGGGTTCGCTGGAGAGCCAGTACCTCCCGTGGAAGTGGGCCGAGGGCTCGACGGCCGATGGCAAGCTGATCGGGCTCGGCACCGACGTGGGTTCAATGGGCATCTGCTACCGCAGTGACCTGTTCCAGCGGGCCGGCCTGCCCACCGACCGCGCCGAGGTGGCAAAGCTGTGGCCCACCTGGGACGCCTTCGCCAACGTCGGCACCCAGTTCCAGTCGAAGGTCAAGGGTGTCAAGTTTGTCGATGCGGCGACCAACATCTACAACACCATCCTGATGCAGGAGGCCGGCAACGACACCGGCTACACCTACTTCGACAAGAACAACAACCTGGTGCTGAGCTCGAACCCGGACATCAAGAAGGCCTGGGACACGACGATCAGCTTCATCCAGAAGGGTCTCTCCGGTGGTCTCGCGTCCTTCGCCGACGCGTGGACGGCGGGCTTCAAGAACTCGAAGTTCGCCACGGTCGCCTGCCCGGCCTGGATGCTCGGCCAGATCGGCGACAATGCCGGTCCGAGCCTGGCCAACAAGTGGGATGTCACCACCGCACCCGGCGATGGCGGCAACTGGGGCGGGTCGTTCCTGGCCGTACCGGCGCAGAGCAAGCACAAGGCTGAGGCGGCCGACCTGGTCAAGTTCCTGACCAGCGCCGACAGCCAGCTGGCCGTGTTCAAGCAGGTGAACAACCTGCCGTCCATCCCGAGCGTCTACGACAACCCGGACTTCCAGGCGTTCAAGAACTCCTACTTCAGCAACGCCCCGGTCGGCCAGATCTTCGGAGCCGGCGCGAAGCAGCTCAAGCCGGTGTACCTCGGCGCCAAGAACCAGCCGGTACGCACCGCGGTGGAGAACGCGCTCCTGAGCGTCGACCAAGGTAAACGCACGCCCGACCAGGCATGGCAGGACGCCCTGAGCAAGGGCGCGGCGGCCGCCAAGTAGCACATCACCCAGGCCGATCGCGTTACCGGCCACGGGTTTCGGGGTGGCGCCGGG
>JAFMQQ010000204.1 GCA_017354595.1 Micromonosporaceae bacterium | reverse complement strand
TCAGAAATCGATCAGGATGCCGCTTCATAGCGACTCGCCGCCGCGGTCGGGGCACCGTATACACAGCACGACGACGGCGTCACCATCACGAGAAGTCGCACCTGCTCCGCGGCCTGAAATACGCGGAATGTAACCTCCAGCAGCGATTGAAATGGTTCGACGCCAAGTCCGGTGAAATACGCATCGAGCGAGACCGCTGCCCGGTAGCGGCCGCGGCGCGGCTGTGCAGGACGGCACGCGGCCAAGCCGTTCTCGTCAGTGACGACCGTCGCGACCTGCTGCCACGCGTCACCCACCTGTTGCAGCAAGCACACCGAGACGCCTGCCGCCGGTTTCCCGAACATGCAGTCCACGACCTCAACGAGCACGGTCATCAGCACCCCCATGAAGCATCCAATGATGTGAGGATTCAAAGCCGCCACCGGTCAAGCAGACCGATCTGCCAAGTAGTCGGCGAGCGCGCCGACCGTCGGGTAGTCGAACAACGCGGATTTCGGGATTTCCCGATCCAGCGCGGCCTCCAGATGGGCATGCAGCCGTAGCAGACCCACCGAATTCACGCCGAACTCGGCCAACTGCCGCTCGGCGCCGAGCAGCGCCGGGTCGGTCCCCGCGCCGAGGAAGCCGGCAAGCACCTTGCGCATTCGCTCCAGCACGACGTTGGCCGGTCCCGGGTGACCGTCCGCAACCCGCTCCGGCGACGGCTCCGCAACTGGTACCGGCACACCGAACGGGTCGGTACCCGCGGAAAGCACCCCACCGTCGTGCCCGGCCACCCGTTGCACCACCGCACACTCCAGCGCCAGGTTGTCCACAGTGGAAACCACGCCGCGCAGCTCAGCTGCAGTGCCGTCCAACCCCACGTAGTACACACCGGCCGGCTGGCGCAGTGCGAACCTGGTGAGCAGCTGGCCCTGCTCGGCGGTCAGGCTCAGTACGCCGCGCCGGTTGACCGCCGTCTCGTACGGGTTGTTCCGGGACATGCCCAGACCATGCCACAGCCCCCAGGCCAGGCTCTGCACCGGCACGGTGTCCGCCTGGTGTCGTACCAACGCGTCGGCGAACGCGTTGCCAGCGCCGTATGCGGCACAGCCACCAAAGGGGAGGGTGCCGAGCACGGAGGAGAAGATGACCAGTCGGGCACCCGGCCGTTCGCGCAGTAGGGCCAGCAAGTTCAGCGTGCCGGCCACCTTGGCCAGCCGGTCCGGCCGCCAGTCTCCTGGCCGCTCCCGCTCCAGCAGGCGCAGCCGATACTCGTCGGCCAGATGCAGGACGCCGGACAGCGGTCGACCCCAGTCACGCTCGGCGGCCTCGACCGCCCGGGCAACCGCCCGGGCGTCGGTCACATCGGCCCGGTGGTAGCGTACGGCCGCACCGGGCCCGGCGTCCGGCCCGGCCGCCTGCCGACGGCCCAGCACCAGCAAGCGCACGCCGTACCGCTCCACCAGTCCGGCCAACAGCTCACCGGCGACGCCTCCGGCACCGCCGGCCACCAGGTAGCCGCCGCCCCTGACCAGCGCGTCCCGGCCGGGCTCGGTAGCATCCGGCGGCGGTACCGGGACCAGCGTGCGCACGTAGCGGCGCCCGGCCCGCCACACCTGCTCGCTCGCCGCGCCGTGCGGCCCGCCCCACACATCGGGTAGCGCACCGTGCAGCAGGGCCGCGTCCTGTTCCCGGTCGGCACCGGGCAGATCCAGGTGGCAGGCGGGCACCCCGGAGCGCTCCCGGGCCAGCGTCGTGGTGATGACCGCGGCGGGGGCCGCCGGGTAGCAGACCCGCTCATCGCCGGTGACCTGGTGCAACTGCCGGCTGACCGTGACCAGTGCGGCGCGCTCGAAGGTCTTGATGCAGGAGATGAGGTACTGGCCGCAGCGCGCTACCGCGGCGTGCACGGCCGGCTGTTCCCCGAACGGGTCCGGTGTGGACAGATAGCTCCACAAATACACCACAGAGCGCGGAGACCGGCCGTGCCGGGCCAGGTCGTCCCGCAGCGCTGCCCAGTGCCCCGGCCGCGCCGGGTCGATGATGTATCCGTCGGCGACCCGCCGGAAGCCTCTGCCGGGGCGTACGGTGACCGCCGTGCCCTGTGGCCATACCGCTTCAGCCAGGCCCAGCTCATCGGCGAAGACCAGCACGTCGTCGGCGGGCACAACCGCCCCGCAGGCGCCGGGCCCGGTCCCGTACCCGCCAGCCGGGGCGGCGTCGGCCCGGCCCGCCGGCTGCTCAACCGCCTGCCAGCCCTCGACGAAGACGCACGCCGGCACCTCGTCGGCCCCAGTACCGGTCGCCTCCAGCTCGCGCAGCAGCTGGTCGAAGTCTCCGGCCTGGTAGCGCTGGACCAGCGCGGCACGCTGGATCTTCCCGCTGGTGGTGCGGGGGAACTCCGCCAACCCGATCGGCACCGCGAGACCGGCCACCAGGTGCAGCCGAGACAGCACCGCCCGGCGGACCGCCCGCGCAGTCTCCACAGTGGAGTGTTTGGCGGCCGGATCTGGAACGAAGAACACCGCCAGCGCCTCGGTGCCCGTCCGCCCGTCCGGCACGCCGCACGCGGCCACCAGACCGTCCCGTACGCCCGGCAGGCCGCGGCAAACCTCCTCGATCTCGTGACAGTAGTACTTGTCACCGTTGAGCACGATGAGCTCCTTGGCCCGCCCGGCCACGACCAGCTCCCCGTCGACGATGAAGGCCAGGTCACCGGTGTCGAACCAGCCGTCCGGGGTGAACGCAGCCTGGTTGGCGGCGGCGTCGAGGTAGCCCGGGGTGACCCGGGTACCGCGTGCCTGCAGCCGCCCCACCACCCGCTCCGGCAGCACCCGACCAGCGTCGTTGACGACCCGTACCCGCGCGCCCGGCACCGGCGCACCCATGCTGACGAACTCCACGCAGTTGGCGGGCGCCGTATTCGGCCCGGCCTCCCGGAGCTGACTGTCCAGGGTGGACTTCAGGAACCGGCGGACCGCGCCGGACTCGGCCACGTACTTGCAGACCGCCGCCGTCGCCGTCTCCGCCATACCCCAGCCGTTGATGAAGCCCTCCGGCCGGATCCCGTACCGCGCTGTCCCGGCCAGGAAGTCACGGATCACCGACGCGGTGCACTGCTCGCCGGCGTTGAACAGGGTACGCACGCAAGACAGATCCCACCTCCCCTCATTCGTACCCAGGGCGTCGGCGACCATCCGGTAGCCGAAATTTGGCGACCACGAGTGGTTGACCCGCAACCGGTCCAACACATCTAGCCAGCGCAACGGCTGCTCCACAATGTAGGATGTCGGCGCGTGCACGCTCTGCAGGCCGAGCACCAGGTCTCGGAACAGGCACATTACCTGCGGCGCCACGTGGTCGAAGGGCAGCCAGTTGAAGGCCGTCTCGCCTGGCGCGACCATGCCGATGGCGCGCAGTCCGAGCGCGTTCTCCACGACCGCGCGGTGCGTCACCTGGATCACCTTGGACTGCCCCGTGCTGCCCGCGGACAGCGCAAGGATCGCCACGTCGGTCGGCCCGGACTCGTAAATCTCGCCCAGCTCCCCATCGGCGAGCTCGGCGACCGTGGCGACCGCGAACTCCGGCTCGCCGTAGCGCGAGCCCAGGCCCATAAGCGACGAGGCAGTCGCCGCATCGGTCACTACCAGCGGGCGGCCCAACGACCGCCATACGTGCAGAAGCTTGTCCAGCAACGGGTCGGGCTGGTCGAACCGGGCCGGGCAGGGCACCGTCACGTACCGCACGCCGGCAAGCAGACAGCCCCATACGGCCTGGACATACTCCGGCAGCTGGGGTACGAGCAGGATGGCTCGGTCCTCAGGTGCCAAACCGCGCCGGCGCAGACCGCCGACCACCGCCCGGCCGCGCTCCAGCAGCTCGTCGTAGCCGAAGAACGTGTCCCCGTCCCGGGCCACCAGCCGTACACCCAGCGGCGGCTGGCCAGGCTCGAGCCGGCGGGCCGCCGCGACACGGATCGCCTCGACCAGAGTGGACGGGACCTGAGGGGCTACCTCCAGCGGCCCGCCTCCGACCTCGGCGGGCGGCCCAAGGGAGTCCCGCGCCTCCAGGCGCACCGCATCCTTCGGGCCGGCGGCCAGCGGGGCGTCCCGGTCGGCCAGGCGCACCGTGCCTGGTACCGCGGTCACCGGCTCCCGGGTCATCTTGATGTCCACAGTAGACATCCGGTTCAGTGTGTCGTCGGTCAGCACCGGAACCGCCGAAAGCGCCGCGAGGTTCGGCCGACCGGCCGGCTCCCGCGGGATGCGCCGTACCAGCACCACGGCCACCCGCGCCGGGTCGACCAACCGGCAGAGCCGATCGACGGCGCGCTCGCGCACCACAGCCAGCGGTACGTCGGCCGCCGGCACCACATACCCAACGGTCCACCAGCCGGTGGCACAGTCCCGGCGCACCACCGCGCACTCCGCCACCTCGTCAAGGTTGCGCAGACCGGTCTCCAGCTCAGGCGAGTGCTGCATCATTGGTTCCTCACTTCGATCAACGAGCCGCTTGGGCTAACGCGCCACCAGCTCCTGCGGCGGTACCGGCATCTCCTTCGGCAGGCTCTTGCTCTCCCATGCCTCACGCACCCGCTGCCACAGCGCCAGCCGCTGCGCGCCGGTCAGCCCGTCCAGGGTCAGGTGGAACACCTCGCCGAGCACCGTGAAGAACTCCTCGAACGTGGTGATCTTCGAGCTGGTCCGGCCGCGCGAATCCACCCGGCTGCGCATGCAGCCGACCAGCTCGTCAAAGCCGGTCGCGTCGCAGCGCTTCACCCAGCCGTACCGGAAGAAAAGTGAAAGCTCACCGTCGATCTGCTCGAGATACCGGCGGGTGAACTCCTGCGGCTCGACCAGTTCCGTGGAGAAGTCCACTCCGCGGCAGGAGTGGCGTCGGTCGTAGTCCACCCGCCACAGGCCCGGGCCGCATTCCGACGGGCTGACCCGAAAGCAGAACTCACCTTGCTGGTACTCGCCAGCCATGAACGGCAGCGGGCGGGTGAAGCCTTCCCCGGAGCCCACATCAAGGATCCACCGCCCATCAGGGTTGTCCAGGGTGGGCAGCGCGTCGACGGTGAGCACTGCGTGGGTGCCGACCGGACCGATCGGCGTCGGGTTGAAGATGCTCTGTACGCCGGCCGGGTGCATGCTCACCTGGTAACCGAGCGCGCGCAGCAGCAACGCGAACGCGCCATTGAGGTGGAAGCAGATGCCGCCGCGGCCCTGGCGCACAATCCGCTCGTACGCCCGGTACGGGTCCAACTCGCCCTGCCGATGCAGTGTCTCGAACGGCACTCGGGAAAGATGCGCGGCGTGCAGCCGCGCCAGTTCCTCTGCCGAGCGGCTCCCCGTAGTCGACAACCCCAGCCGGGCAAGGTATAGCCCAATGTCGATGCTCGTCATGCCGCGACCGTAGTCAGGCGTACTTTAGCGGCGACAGAATCCGAGCTGGAGCCGGCCGCCGCCAACGGCGCCACGAGGGCGCTGTGCTTCGTGCGCCCCGCCATCGTATGCGCCAACTGCGCAACAATCGTCGGCATGGCTGTTCCTTCCCCTGGTCGCGCCGGATGCCTGCCCACCCGATCCAGTGCCAGGATGCCGGGCACCAGTAGAGTCGGGCTCAATTCGCCGTGGGGCGGGCGGAGGTCCGCGAACCTGGCCTCGGCCCGGCCGCCCGGATAGGCGGCGAAGATCCCACCCGCCGCCCCCACGCGTCCGGAGCTATGGCGCCGGAATCTCCACAGTGGACATACCGTCGTACGTGCGCCCTCGCTGACCGTCAGCCGGCAGTCGCGAGCGCAACGTGTTCCAGCGCCGCCACATCTGGTGGGCGTGGAAGAAGTCGGCCAGATCGGCCGGGGAGAGCAGCCCCGGCGGCGGGACGACCAGCGTGGCGCCGGAAGTCAGCGGCGCGAAGATCTCGAAGGTGGAGACGTCGAAGGTGAGCGTGCCAAGCCGCACGAACCGCTCCCCGGGCCCAGCGGCATCCAGTCCCGGTTCACAATCAACCGGGTCAGGCCACGCTGCGGCACCCGTACCGCCTTGGACTTACCGGTCGAGCCCGAGGTGAACAGGATGTTGAGCACCCGCTCCGGGTCGGCCGACGCGGCCGGCGGCACCACCAGCGAGGCCGGCGGCCGCGCCCGGCAGGCGGGCGGCTGGCCGTCGTCG
>JAFMQQ010000203.1 GCA_017354595.1 Micromonosporaceae bacterium | reverse complement strand
CCGCCGAACAGGCCAAGCTGAACGGCGAGGGCGAGCGCGCCGGCCGCGCCGCGCTCGCCGAGGCCGAGGCGATCGAGGGCGCCAAGCAGGGCGAGGCGGAGCAGCGCCGACGCACCGCGATCGCCGACGCGGTCGAGCGAGAGGGCGCCGCGGACGCGAGCGCGATCCAGGCCAGGGGCCAGGCTGAGGCCGAGGCCATGCAGGCCAAGGCGGACGCCTTCGCACAGTATGGTGAGGCCGCGATCCTGGATCTGCTGGTACGCGTGCTGCCACAGGTGGTGGCTGCCGCCTCGCAACCGATGAGCGCGATCGACAAGATGACGGTGATATCGACCGATGGTGCCTCCTCACTCACCAAGTCGGTCGCGAGCAACGTCGCCTCCGGTCTGCAACTCGGCAGCGACCTGACCGGCATCGATCTCGCCGCGTTGCTGGCCCGGCTCGGCGCCGGTCGCAACTCTGGCAGCCGCACCGGCGGGGGCGAGTCGATCGCGGCTGCGCCGGCGCCGGTACGGGTGATCCCGGAGGACGCGACCGACGCGCAGTGAGAGGCTGTCAATGTGCCGTTGCGCGCTGGTAGCGGAAGTCTGTCCCGGGTTCTGGGCAGCCGTGGATTCCGTCGGCTGCTCGGGGTCCGGTTGGTCAGCCAGCTCATGGACGGCCTGTTCCAGGCCGCCCTCGCTGGAAGCCTGCTGTTCAACCCCGAGCGCGCCGCCGACCCGATCGCCATCGCGACCGGCTTCACGATCCTGTTGCTGCCGTACTCCGCGGTCGGACCGTACGTCGGCGTCCTGCTCGACCGGTGGAGCCGGCGCACGGTTGTATCGACGGCCAACCTGATCCGTGCCGCGTTGGTACTACCCGCCGCGCTGCTGATCTGGAACGGCGTCGAGTCGCTGCCCTGCGCGATCCTGGCCCTGGTCATCATCGGCATCAACCGGTTCTTCCTGACCGGGCTGGCCGCCGCGATACCACACGTGGTGCAGCCCGACGTGCTGGTCACCGGGAACGCTGTCTTCGGCACGCTCGGCGTTGCGGTCTACAGCGCCGGCGTGGGCGGTGCGGCGACGGTACTGAACACCTTGCTGCACGAGGGTTTCCACGGGTACGCCGCACTGGCGGCCGTGACCGCCCTCGGGTACGCCGGCTCCGGCCTGCTCACCCGGGCCTGGTTCGGCGTCCGGGAACTCGGGCCGGACGACACGCAACGCGGTACCGGCACCATCCTCGCTGCGCTGGTCGCGGTCGCCCGGGGCATGGTCGCCGGGGCGCGCCACCTCGCCGGCCGGTCGGGGGCGGCGTACGCGCTGCTGGTCCAGGGCGGGTACCGGCTGCTCTTCGGCGTGCTCACGATGCTGACGCTGCTGCTGTACCGCCGCTACTTCAACACCGGGGTCGACTACTCGCGATCGCTCTCCGGCCTGGCTCTGATCTTCGTCGCCGGCGGCGTCGGTGCTCTGGTCGGCGCCTTCGTCACCCCGCCGCTCACCCGCCGGATCGGCGGCTGGCGGTGGGTCGCGATCCTGATGGCCGCCAGCGGGATTCTACTGCTCCCGCTCGGCCTGCCGTTCCGGGCTGGGTTCCTGGTCGCCGCAACGTTCGTGATCGGCGGGGCCGGGCAGGCTGTGAAGATCATCGTCGATACCACCTTGCAACGGGACTGCCTGGACGACTTCCGCGGCCGGGTGTTCAGCGTCAACGACGCCACGTACAGCCTGACCTTCGTGGTGGGACTCTTCGCCGCGGCCGTGGGCCTGCCAGCCAACGGCCACTCGCGCCTGGCGGTCGTACTGGTCTGCGCCGGCTACCTGGCGCTCGCCCTCTGGTACGACCTGGCAACGCGGCGGCTGTTGCGGCAGGGCATCCGGGATGTGGTGGTGGCGGCCAGGCAGACGGTCAACTCTGGCGGGTGAGTCTGGTGTCGAAGCCGTCGTTGTGCTCGGTGACCTTGTTGCCCTCGCAGGTGTAGTTGACCGGGGCGTTGGTGAGGGAGAGCGGAGCACTGGTCAGCGCTGTGCCATCGACTGCGATGGTGATCGTGCCGTTGCTCGTCGGGTCCAGGAAGGTAAGGGTGTTGTTCGCGGTACGCAACGTGTAGGCGCCCGTACCGTTGACCTCGACGGTGTACGTATGCCCGCCGAGCGCTCCCTCCAGCTGGGTGTGGTTGAAGTTCTCGGTGGCGCTGCCGTCGGGCCTGATGGTGACCGTCTGGCTGTCGGGCGCCTTCAGTTGCAGGACGATCGTCCCGACGCTCGGGACCATGAACTGTTGGCTGGCGCTGGTTGTGGACCAGACGCCGACCAGACACGGGTCGATCAGCGGCGACCGCAGCGGATCCGGTGCCGTACTGCCGCCCGATCCGGCCACATTGGACGGTCGGCCGGACTTCGAGACCAGCACGATGATGATGCCGACCGCCACGACGAGTACCGCGGCGCAGGAGGCGATCAGTGGGATCAGGAACGGGGTGCGCTGGCGTACCGGTGGGGGAGCGATCGATGGCGCCACGTACCCCGATGAGGTGACCGGGGCGGCGGTCGCCGGCACCGTCGGGTAGCCGGCGGTGGGCACGGCGTCCTGGCCACGGTAGTTCCGGCACCGCACGCAGTACCCGGCCGCATCGACCAGCACCTCACCGCACACCTGACACGGCTGCACGACAACCTCCCCCGAGCGCCACCCGCTCCCCACCGGCACGGTAGTACTTCGGGACCACGGTTGGGGTACGCGGGCACGCCCGCAGAGATCACGAATGCGGTACGCCGTGCTCGTCCGCCCACGCGTACAGCGCGGCGGTCGCCTCCTGCTCCGACAGCGGTCCGCGCTCCAGGCGCAGCTCCTTCAGGTACCGCCACGCCTGCCCGACCAGCGGCCCGGGTGGGATGCCGAGCAGCCGCATGATGGCGTTGCCGTCCAGATCCGGGCGTACCCGGGCCAGGTCCTCGGCCTGCTGGATCGCATCGATCCGCCGCTCGAGCGCGTCGTAGTCGGCGGCGAGCTGTTCGGCCTTGCGACGGTTGCGGGTGGTGCAGTCGGATCGGGTCAGCCGGTGCAGCCGCGGCAGCAGAGCGCCCGCGTCGGTGACGTACCGGCGCACCGCGGAGTCGGTCCACTCGCCGCGACCGTACCCGTAGAAGCGCAGGTGCAGCAGGACCAGTTCGCTCACGTCGTCGACGATCGCCTTGGGGTACCGCAACGCCTTCAGCCGGGCCCGGGTCAGCCGGGCGCCGACCACCTCGTGGTGGTGGAAGCTGACCCGGCCGTCCGGCCCGACCGCCTTGGTCGCAGGCTTCCCCACATCGTGCATCAGCGCCGCCAGCCGCAGCACCAGATCCGGCTCGCGCGGTTCCTGATCCCCGGCTCCACCCACCCCGCCGGCGGAAACCCGGCCCTGATCGCCGGCTCCACCCACCCCGCCGGCGGAAACCCGTTCAAGCCGCATCGCGTTGCGGATCACGGTGAGCGTGTGCTCGTACACGTCCTTGTGCTGGGCGTGCTCGTCGATCTCCAGGCGCAGCCCGGAGAGCTCGGGCAGGAACCGGTCGGCGAGCCCGGTGTCGACCAGCAACCGCAGCCCGGTCACCGGGTCGCTGCCGAGCATCAGCTTGCTGAACTCGTCCCGGATCCGCTCGGCGGAGATGCGGTCCAACTCGCCGGCCATCCCACCCATCGCCTGGCGGACCGGCGGGGCGACCTCGAACCGCAGTTGGGCGACGAACCGCGCCGCGCGCAGCATCCGCAGCGGGTCGTCGCCGAAGCTCTCCTCGGGGGTACCCGGCGTACGCAGCACACCGGCGCCCAGGTCGGCGAGGCCGCCGTACGGGTCGATGAACCTGTGGTCGGGGATGCAGACCGCCATCGCGTTCACGGTGAAGTCGCGGCGGCGCAGGTCCTGGTTGAGGTTGGTGCCGTACCGGACGGTGGGGGCCCGCCCGACCCGGTCGTAGGACTCGGCCCGGTATGTGGTGATCTCCAACCGCAGCCCGCGCCGCTGCGCGCCGATGGTGCCGAACTCGCGCCCGGTCTCCCAGGTGGCCTCGGCCCAACCGTCCAAAATGGAGAGTGTCTGGTCCGGCTCGGCACTGGTGGCGAAGTCGAGATCGTTGCCGAGCCGGCCGAGCAGCGCGTCGCGCACCGACCCGCCGACCAGATGCAGCTCGTGCCCGGCCCGGACGAACCGCTCGCCGACCTCATCGACGACGGGAAAGATCCGGAGCAGCTCGGTGAGCGCCCGGCGCTGGTTGCGGGTCAGGTCGGCAGTGTCGGTCATCGCGCCGGTCAGCGTACCCGCTGCCGCCCGGTCAACTCACCGCAGTTTGCGACACCCCCCGCCTCAGCCCTTGTTCGCGCCGAGCGTCAGCCCGGCGACGAACTGCTTCTGCAGCAGGAAGAAGACGATCAGCGTGGGGAGTGCGACCATGACCGACCCCGCGGCGAGAAGGTTGTAGTCGGTGAAGAACTGGCCGCGCAGGTTGTTCAGCGCACTGGTGACCGGCAGCTTGTCGCCGGTACTCATCAGCACCAGCGCCCAGAGGAAGTCGTTGTAGATGAAGGTGAATTCGAGGGTGGCCAGCGCACCCAGCGCCGGCCGGGCCAGCGGCAGGATCACCCGCCAGTACTGCCGCCATACGCCCGCCCCGTCCACGATCGCCGCCTCGGTCAGCTCGATCGGGATCGTGCGCATGTAGTTGTAGAGCACGAAGACGCAGAAGCCGGTCTGGAACGCGATGTGGATCAGGATCACGCCCAGGTACGAGTCGTAGAGCGAGTCCGAACTGGAGATCCAGTCCGGCAGCGGAATCTTCGTGTACACGGTGTAGAGCGGGGTCACCATGACCTGGGGTGGCAGCAGGTTGCCCGCGGTGAACATGACGAGCAGGAACTTCCGCCCCGGGATCCGGTACCGGGAGATGGCGAACGCAACGAACGAGGCCAGGAACAGGGTCACGATCACGCCGGGTACCGCGATGATCAGTGAGTTCCGGAAGTACAGCGGCATGTCCCCGTCGCGCCACGCCTGCAGGTAGTAGTGGAAGGAGAGATGGTGCGGCAGTGAGAAGTAGCCGTACTTGGCGGTCTCCTGATACGGGCGCAGCGAGGCGTACACCGCCAGCAGCAGCGGCGCCAGCCAGCCCAGCGCCACGACGGTGAGGAACACGTACAGCACGATCCGTCCCGGCCGCAGCGGCCTACGCTGCCGGGCGCGCTCCGGCTCGGTGCGGGCGTCCCGCGCCGAGCGGGACACCGGGATCTGGGTGGTCGTCATGTCCGGTCCTCGCGAAGGATCTGGGTCAGGTACGCGATCACGAACGCGGACGAGGTGACGAGTAGCACCACCGCGATCGCCGAGCCGAAGCCGATCCGGGTCGCCTCGCCCACGATGTTCGCGGTGACCAGTACGGAGAGCAGTTCCAGGCCGTTACGGCCGGAGTTGATGGCGTACACGATGTCGAAGGCGCGCAGCGCCTCGATCACCGTGATCACCAGGACGATGATGTTGATCGGCCGAAGGGTCGGGAAGACGACCCGGAAGAAGGTCTGGCTCTCGCTGGCGCCGTCGATCACCGCCGCCTCCTTCAGCGCCGGGTCGACCGCCTTCAGGCCGGCGAGGTACAGCACCATGACGTACCCGGTGTGCCGCCAGATGACCGCGGCCATCACCGCCCAGATGTTGATGCTCGGGTCGCCCAGCCAGTCGATCGGGTTGTTGGTACGGCCGATCAGCGAGTTGAGTACGCCGTAGTCGCGCGAGTAGATCAGCTGTGCGATGAAGCCCACCACCGCCAGCGAGAGCACCACCGGCATGTAGAAGACGCTCTGGTAGAACCGGGTGAACCGGATCTGCTTGTCCAGCAGTACCGCGAAGAACAGCCCGAGCGGGGTACCGACCAGGCCGAGCATCGCCAGCCAGAGCAGGTTGTTGCGTACCGCCCGCCAGAACGGTTCGTAGATGGTGAAGATCTGGTGGTAGTTCTGTACGCCGACCCACTTCGGCGGGGTCACCCCGTTGTACTGGGTGAACGAGAGCCCGATCGAGGCGAACGTGGTACCCCAGATCATCGTGATGTCGAGCAGGATCGGAATGCCCAGCAGCACGCTGATGATCACGACATCGCGGCCGGTGAGGCGGCGGACGCGCCGGCCCCGCGAACCCGTT
>JAFMQQ010000836.1 GCA_017354595.1 Micromonosporaceae bacterium | reverse complement strand
GCGCCAGCAACCGGTTGGCGGTCGCCACCGGCATCGTGAACGTGTGGACCGAGCCGGCTGGAACCACCGCGGCGGCCTACGCCCGGCTCTCCCCGGCCTATCCCGACCGGCTGTTGCTGGGAGTGGGAGCCGGCCACAAGGCGATGGTGGAGGCGACGACCGGGCAGCGGTACCAGCGCCCGTACCACAAGCTCGTCGAGTACCTGGATGTGCTGGACGGCGCCGACCCGCCGGTACCGGCGGAGGGCCGGGCGCTGGCGGCACTCGGGCCGCGGGTGCTCGGCCTGGCCCGTGACCGTACCGCCGGCGCCCACCCCTACCTGGTGACGCCGGAGCACACCCAGCAGGCGCGCGCCATCCTCGGTCCAGCGCCGCTGCTCGCGCCGGAGCAGACCGTGGTGCTGGCGACCGATCCGCAGCGGGCCAGGGCGATCGGGCGAGCGACCCTGCAGCGCTACCTCGCGCTGCCCAACTACACCCGCAACTGGCAGCGGCTGGGTTTCACCGAGGCCGACATCGCCGGAGCCGGGAGCGACCGCCTGGTCGATGCGATGGTCGCCTGGGGGGATGCCGGCGCGATCGCCGACCGGGTCGCGCAGCATCACCAGGCCGGCGCGGACCACGTCTGTGTCCAGGTACTGACCAGCACCGGCGGGCTCCCGCTCGCCGAGTTGCGGGAGCTCGCGCCGGCGCTGCTCGCCGGCGGAGCGGCCTAGTGGTCCGGCCGCTCGCCGCTCTACTGTGGACGTTGGCGCCCGGCGGCGGCACTACGGCGTGTCCACCGGCGTAACCATCTACAGTGGACTTCCGCGCCACGAGTGGTCCACCCGCATGGCGAGGGATAGCGTTACCCGCATGCAGTTAGGGGTAGTCTTCCCGCAGACAAAGATCGGTGCCGACCGGGGCGCGATCCGGGCCTACGCGACCACCGTCGAGCAGCTCGGCTACCGGCATATCCTGGCGTACGACCATGTGCTGGGCGCGGACCGGACGGTGCACCAGGGCTTCGCCGGCCCGTACGACATCGGGACCACCTTCCACGAGCCGCTGGTGCTCTACGGGTACCTCGCCGCGATCACGTCGCTGGAGCTGGTCACCGGCGTGGTGATCCTGCCGCAACGGCAGACCGCGCTGGTCGCCAAGCAGGCGGCCGAGGTGGACCTGCTGACCGGTGGCCGGTTCCGGCTCGGCGTCGGGCTGGGCTGGAACAGCGTCGAGTACGCGGCACTCGGCAAACGCTTCACCGACCGGGGCCGGCGCATCGCGGAGCAGGTCGAACTGCTGCGCCTGTTATGGACGCAGCCCAGCGTCACGTTCGAGGGCCGGTACGAGTCGGTGATCGGTGCCGGCCTTGCGCCGATGCCGGTACAGCGCCCAGTCCCGATCTGGTTCGGCGCCAACACTCCGGCCGCCCTGCAGCGGGCCGGTCGGCTGGCCGACGGCTGGTTCCCGCAACGCGAGCCCGGTCCGGAGCTGGAGGCGGACATCGAGCAGGTACGCGCCGCGGCGGAGGCGGCCGGCCGGAAGCCGGCGCTGGGGATGGAGGGCCGGGTACGCCTCTCCGGCGATACCGGCGCCGCGGCGGAGCTGGTCGATGCCTGGCGCGGGCTGGGCGCGACACACGTCTCGGTGGACACCATGCGGCTCGGGTACGACATCGACAAGCATCTGGCCGCGCTGAGCGACCTCGCGCGGGCGGTCGGTCCAATGGCGGCCGGGCGGTAGCGACCGGGAAAGCAGCGCCGCCCCGGCCAGGCGGGGCGGCGCTGACTATCCGAAGTGGACGGTTATGCGCTGGTGCAGCCGGGGACACTGGGCACGGAGCCCGTGCCCTGGAAGCCCCAGGTGGTGCTCTGCCCGGCGGCGAGGTTGCCGTTGTAGCTCACGTTGCTGCCGGTCATGCTGCTCCCGCTGCCGCTGAGGGTGACGTTCCAGCTGTTCGTGATGCTGCTACCCGAGGCGAGCGAGAACGGGATCGACCAGCCCGAGGTGGGGCCGTTGACGGTCACGTACGCGACGAACCCGCCGGTCCAGCTGTCAATGTGGACCGAGCAGGCGGACGAACCGCCGCCACCGCCGCTGGCAGCTGT
>JAFMQQ010000835.1 GCA_017354595.1 Micromonosporaceae bacterium | reverse complement strand
GAACTGGGCATGAACGACTGGGTCGACCTGGGCATCGACTTCCGGTACTTCTTTGTCCGCAAGACGATGTTCGTCAAGTACGCCCAGGCGTTCGTGGTGCTCCCCGGTGGCTTCGGCACCATGGATGAACTGTTCGAGGCGCTGACTCTGGTACAGACGCGAAAGGTGACCCGGTTCCCGGTGGTACTGATCGGCTCGGCGTACTGGCAGGGGCTGCTGGACTGGATCCGCGGCACCATGGTGGCCGACGGAAAGATCAACCCCGACGACCTCGACCTGCTCTGCGTCACCGACGACATCGACGAGGCGGTACGCCACATCATCGAGGCCGACCGCGCGCTCGGGTTGGCCGAGCCCGGCCCGGCCGTCACCGGACCCGCCGATCCCGGTCCGGAGGCCTGAGCCGGGTGGGCGCCGTCTGTGTCTTCTGCGCCTCGTCCACCGCTATCGACCCGCGCTGGCTGGAGCTGGCCCGCGAGGTCGGCGCCGGGCTCGCCGCCGCGGGCCACACCCTGGTCTCCGGCGGCGGTCGGGTCGGCATGATGGGTACCGTCGCGCAGGGCGCCCGGGCCGGCGGTGCGCATACCCTCGGCGTGATGGCCCAGGTGCTGATCATCCGCGAGGTCGCCGACCTGGACGCCGACGAGCTGCTCACCACCGTCGACCTGGCGGAGCGCAAGTCGCTGATGATGACGAAGGCGGACGCCTTCCTGGTACTGCCCGGCGGCATCGGCACGCTGGACGAGCTCTTCGAGGTGTGGACGACCGCGTCGTTGAGCATGCACGCCAAACCCGTGGTACTGCTCAATGTGGACGGGTTCTACACCGGCCTGCTGGACTGGCTGCGCGGCCTGGCAACCGCCGGCTTCGTCCGCTCCCAGGCGCTGGACCAGCTGTCCATAGTGGAGACCGTGGACGAGGCGCTCGCCGCGTTGGCCTGACTCGTCGGGGGCGAGCCGGCGAGGCTGGTACGGCGGCGCGGACGAGGCGCACGCGAAGCTCGTGTTCATCCCGGCACACGGCAGCGTCACGATCACGATCACCACGCAATGAGGCGCGCCGGCGCCGCCCGGGCAGCCAGCAATGGTCGTACCCGCGTGGTCTGATAGTCCGCGTGAAGTACCGGCTGGTGCGCCCGGCGGCGCCGACCACCGCGCAGGTTGTGGCCGACCCCGACCAGGCGCTCGTAGTGGCGCACCGGGCCGGTCCGCTGCTGGTGCTCGGCGGCCCGGGGACCGGCAAGACCACCACGCTCGTCGAGTCGGTCGCCGCCCGGGTCGGCGAGGGGACCCCGGCCGATCGCGTCCTGGTGCTCACCTTCGGCCGCCGGATGGCCGCGGCGCTGCGCACCCGGGTGGAGTCACGCACCGGTGCGGCGGGCGGCGCCATCTCGCCACCGGCGGTGCGCACCTTCCATGCCTTCGCCTTCGGGCTGCTGCGCCAGGCCGCCGCCCAGCGCGGTCAACCGGCGCCGCGCCTGCTCACCGGGCCGGAGCAGGATCTGGTCATCCGCGAACTGTTGGATGGCGACCGGTCCGGCTGGCCCGCTGGGCTGTCCGCTGCGCTGGGCACCCGGGCCTTCGCCCAGCAGCTGCGCGACCTGATGCTGCGCACCGCCGAGCGCGGGCTGGACGCCGCCGGCCTGGCCAAGTACGGCGCCGCGCTGGGGCGCGAGGACTGGGTCGCCGCGGCGAACTTCCTCCGCCGCTACCACCAGGTGTTGGCGCTGCGCGACCTGTCCGGCCGGGCCGGCGAGGCATACGACACCGCCGAACTGATCCGGGCCGCGACCAGCCTGCTCGACGCGGACCCGGGCCTGCTCGCCACGGTCCGCGCGGGTCTGTCCACTGTGTACGTCGACGAGTACGCCGACACCGACCCGGCGCAGCGCGACCTGCTGGCCCGCATCGCCGGTGGCGGCGCGCATCTGGTCGCCTTCGCCGACCCGGACTCATCCACATACGCCTTCCGGGGGGCCGATCCGGGCGGCGTGACCGCGTTCCCGGAGCGGTTCCGTCGGATCGACGGGCAGCCGGCGCCGGTGCTCACCCTGCGCCGGTCGCACCGGGTCGGCGCCGGCCCCGCGGCCTCC
>JAFMQQ010000202.1 GCA_017354595.1 Micromonosporaceae bacterium | reverse complement strand
TAGCCGAGCTGGACGGCGACCCGTTGCCCCACCGCGAACTCGGTCGAGTCGCTGTACTTGAACCGCAGCTTGACGTCGTCCCAGTTGTTCAGCGAGATGTCGAAGCCGGACATGTCCTCCACGTCGCGGTGCACCTTGACCTCGAGTACGTCGTTCTTCGTGGTCGGGTCCATCTGCAGGCCCTCAATGTCCACTTGGAACTCCGGCGCGTACCGGTCGGCCGGCGCCACCTGGACCTGACTGGTCGGCGCGGTCATTGCAGGTCCCTCCTCACCCTGGCCCGGATCACTGCAGCCGTGGCACTGTCAGTACCTGCCCGGGGTGCAGGTCGCGGGGGTCGGTGATGCCGTTGGCGCGGGCCAGTTCCCGCCACACCTCGGGGCGCCGGTACAGCGCCGCGGCGATACTGGCCAATGTGTCGCCACGGCGCACCACGTAGCTCTTCTCCACGCTCGGCGAGGAGAACGGATTCTGCTGCGATTGCGCCGCGATCGACCGGTACTGCTTCAGCGAGATGTCCAGCTTGGCGCGCAGCGGCACGCCGTCCGGGCGGAACAGCTGATAGGTGATGTCCAGCTTCTCCATCACTCCGGTGAAGACCGAGCCACCCCAGACGAAGCGCACGATCGGCGGGGCGTGCTCCCTGCTGTCCGGCGTCATCAGGGCCGCGAGCCGGTTCACGTACTGGACCCGGACGTCCTGCAGCGTGTCCGACGTGTCGACCAGTGCCTCGATGGACAGCTCGTCGCTGCCGCCGCGCACGTACTGGATCGGTGGGGTCTCCAGGCCCGGGATGCCGATCTCGGCGAACGTGTTGCTCTTGCTCAGCTTGTAGTCGGTCGGGTTGAACCGCAACGGAATCCGCCGCTGCTGCTCGTCCGCTATCTGCGGCCGGACTATCTCCAGTCGGGCCACCGCGACGGCCTGGCCGGCGGCCACGATCGGCGTGGTCATCGCGTACCCCCGATCACGACCGCACCTGCCGGTCGCCCACCGCCCGCTCCTCGCGCGAGCGCCTGGCTTGCGCGCACTGCTGTTCGTACGCGCGCATCCACGCCTGGATGTACTGCTCGAAGAGCTGGCGGAAGACCGTCTGGTCGTCGCCGTCCACCTGGAACCGCACCTCCAGGTTGTGGATGGTCACCGAGGCCACACCGCTCACCTCAACCCGGCCAGCTGCGACCCGCCCGCATCGCGGCTCACCTTGGTCAGCCCCTCGTGCGCGATCTCCAGCGACTCCACCGCCACCCCGTTCTGCTCCGCGTTCAGGTCGGGCCCGGACCACTTGGCCGCAAGCCCGGCCCGGAACGCCCATGTCATCGCCGGAGTACCGTCCGGGCCGAGCAGTACCACCGCCCCGTCCCGCCGGGCGCCGAGGGAATCCGCGAGCCCGGCGACGTACCAGGACCACAGGCCGGCGTCCCGGACCACGCCGCGCTTGAGGGTCAGCCGGTTCCACGAGTGCCGCACCGGCAACTGGTGCACCGAGTCGTTGCGCCCGCCCTCGGCGTACGCCAGCACGTCCAGGCTCGCGCCCAGGCCGGTGACTTCCTGGAAGGCACCCGAGGCGACCATCGGCAGCAACTGCGCCTGGGCCGGCGGCAGGTACGCGTCCCCCGGGTCGAGGGTGACCAGGAACCGGAACTTGGTCAGCGGATCGAGTGGTTGCGTCATGCTTCGACCACCTCCAGGCCGCGGTCCTGCCCGAGCACCAGCCGCAGGTTGATGAACTCCATCGGGTTGGCCGGTACCACCTCGATGTCGCAGACCACCTGCCCGGGATCCTGGGTCGGCGGGTTGTTGTCCTCGTCGCACTTGACCCGGAACGCCTGCTCCGGTCGGGTGCCGGCCAGTGCACCGGAGCGGAACGCCTCCAGCAGCACCGAGGTGATCGCGCGGACCAGAGCCAGCCGCAGTTCCGGACCGTTGACGTCGAAGACGAGTGGGTCGGCCGCACCGTGGATGGCCCGCACCAGCAGGTGGATCAGGCGCCGGTGGGCTACGTACCGCGACCCGGCGCCGGCGGAGGCTGGGGCGGCAAGGGTACGCCCGCCCCACACCTGCAGTCCCCGGCCGGGCCCGCAGCGCAGCAGGTTCACGTTCGCGTTGAACAGCCGCACCTGTTGCTGATCGGGCAGCTGCTCGGTCAGGTCGACCGCGTCCAGCAGAACCGCGTTGGCCGGCGTGTGGTGCGCCCCCCGCTCCAGATCCAGCCGGGCGATCAGGCCCAGCACATGGCCGCTGGCGGGTACCGGGATCGGCGGCCCACCCGGGGTTCCCAACGGATCCGGCATCAAGAGGCCCGGGTGGTAGACGGCGCCGGCCCGCAGCAGCGAGTCGCCGCCCGCACCGGCCGAGGCACTTCCCGCCGCCGAGGCCGAAGCGGCACCGGTGAGGCGGGAGACCCAGGCCAGCGCGGCATCCGCCGAACCGCTGCCGCCAGTGGCGCTCCCCGTGGTGCCCGACGGATCCGCAACCGGCAGGTCCACAATGGCCAGCCGGTCGTGCAGCGGATCGATGACCGCCAGCAGGTCCAGCAGGGTGTCGGTCCAGTCCAGCTCGTCCAGGTCGGTACCGAGGTCGGGCAGCGCGACCAGGGCCGGCTCGGGCAGCCCTGCCTGGGTATCGATCGCCGCCAGATAGTCGTCCCGGCTCGGTGCCGCGTCGGTACCGCGCGGGTCGCCCGGCGTGGCACCCAGTACCAGATCCCACCGCATCGACAGCGGGCCCGTCGGCGCGGTCGCCGAGGCGGGTACCGGCGGCCCATCCGGTACCAGCCGGATCAACCGGGACGCGGCGAGCCGGTCGGCCACCTCGGCGGGTGCCAGGTCGGCGAAGCTCTCCGCCGGCTCGCCCGGTGCCACCACCCGTACCGTCAGCGTCGGCGGCCCGGCCACGCTGCTGGCCTGGAACCGGATGGTGACCCTGGTGTTGTTGGCCCAGCTGCCCGCGCTGCTGGCCAGTACCTGGTACCGGGCGTACCCGAAGCCGCCGCGGGCCGGCGCGTCGGGTCCCCAGGTACCGTCGGCGAACTCCCCGACCGTCCACAATGTACCGGCGGTCTGTGCGGCGGATCCGGCGACCCGGATCACCCAGGCGACCCGGCCGCCGTTCTCGAAGAACCCGTGCAGCGCATGCGGGGTGGCCGCATCACCGCCGGGTGGCCCGAACGACTGGAGCACCTCGTTCCAGCTCGCCACGCGGACCGGTACCCCCACCGGGCCCCGGGTGGTCCGCCCGAGCAGCACCGCGACATCGGTACGCAGCGGATCGGGTACGGCCGGGGCCGGGGCCGGGGCCAGGGTGACCGTCAGGCCGGGCAGCATGGGAGTCGTCACGGCGGGCCTACGCGATGCTGAGGCTCTCGACGGCAAGCACGAGCGTCTCCATGGCGATCTCGTTCTTGCCGGCGCTCAGCGTGGGACCGGTGTACTTGGTCGGCCAGCCGCGGTCGAAATTCCACCGCATGACCTCCTGCCGGTTCTCGTCCAGCATCACGATCGAGCCGGAGGTACGGCGCACCTTGCCGTTGAGCGCCTCCACGATCCAGTTCCAGAAGTTCATCGAGCCGGTGATCCCGCGCTTGAGCGTGATGTTGGTGTACTTGATCAGGCCCGGGATCTTCCGGACGGTGATGTTCTCGGCCCCGGTGCGGTACTCGATCGGCGGGATCTCCAGTTCCAGCCCGGATACCTCGTTGAACGCGCCGGTGGCCGCGACCCCGTCATCGCTGACGTTGGTGACGATGACCTGGAAGTTGTAGGCGGCGTACGGGTCGTCCCGGATGATCGGCGGCATTACTGTTCGTCTCCTTCGCTTGCGGCGCGGGGATGCCTCGCGACCATGGGGATCAGGTGAGCTGCGTCAGCTGGGTCAGCTGCTGGATTCGGAAGATCACGAACTCGGCCGGGAACACCGGCGCGACACCGATGACGCAGATCAGCCGGCCGTTCTGCAGGTCGTCCTCGGTCATCGTGGTGCGGTCGCAGGCGACGAAGAAGGCCTCATCCGGAGTGGTACCGGCGAGTGCGCCGCTGTGCCAGACGGTGGTCAGGAAGTTGCTCACGGTCTGGCGTACCAGCGCCCACAGCGGTTCGCCGTTGGGTTCGAAGACCACCCACTGGGTACCCTCGTCGATCGACTCCTCCAGGAACAGGAACAGCCGGCGCACGTTGATGTACCGCCATGCGGGGTCGGAGGAGAGCGTGCGCGCCCCCCAGACCCGGGAGCCCTGGTTGGGGAAGAAGCGCAGTGCGTTGATCCCCTTCGGGTTGAGCAGGTCCTGCTGGCGCTTGGTCACGTCCTGGGCGATCCCGCCCTGGGTGAGGATGCCGCGGATCACCGCGTTCGCCGGTGCCTTGTGCACGCCGCGCTCCACGTCGGTACGCGCGTAGATGCCGAGGATGTGGCCGGAGGGCGCCACCTCGACATCGGCGTTGGTGGTGGGGTGCCGGGTCACCAGCCACGGGTAGTACAGCGCCGCATAGGTGGTGTCGTACGGTTCGCGGAACGTCTGGATCTGTTCGATGCTCAGGTCGTTGCGCGGATCCAGCGCGGCGAACCGGTCCTTGAGGAACTCGCAGTGGGTGATCAGTGCCGACTGCACCGTGCCCGACCACACGCCGGGTACCGCGCAGATCGCGATCTCGTCGATGTCCTCCATCGCCACGATGCCGGTACGGGCGCCGCTGCCGCCGTCCACGCCGACGAAGTCGGCCACGCTGAGGTCCTGGAACTTGTCGTCGCCGCCGGCCAGCAGCTGGGCCCGGCCGCCCAGCGCGGCCAGGTAGGTCGCCGGGTCGCTGGTACTGGTCAGGCCGGGACCGGTGGCGGCCCGGATCAGCGCCGACCGCTGGGCCAGCCCGGCCACCAGACCGGTCGGATCGTCGGTGGTCAATCGCAGGTTGTTGATGGTCTCGGTGGCCTGGGCGGCCGCCTGCACAACCACCTGCGCCTCGACCACAAGCAGCAGGTTGTTCTCGAAGTACGTCCCGGCCGCGTCCGGGGCGAAGGTGACGCTGTCCCCGGCTATTGAGACGACCCGGTTCAGGGTCATCGCGGTACCGTTGTCGATCTGTACGATCGCGCCCGGGTACAGCCGGCCAGCTCCCCCGACATGCAGCGTCGGCGAAGGATCGGTCGACCCGCCCTGGGGCGGGTTGACCCGGCGCAGCCGGCGCACCGCGGTACCCGCCGGCCAGGCGCCGTGTGGTACGGGATCCACAATGGACAGCGGGATGTTCCCGTCGCCATCGGCCGCCCCGACGGTCACCTGGTACCGGAGGCCGGCGATCAGCACCCAGACATCGGTGGGCAGGTCGGCCGGGTCGAGCCCGACCGCCGGCGCCACCGTCACCGTGGTCGCGTCCGCCGCGGTGTCGGCCACCACCCGGGTGAGGAACCCGGCGCCCTCCAGCGGATCGGCGAGCAGCGGCAGCGTCGCGGCCACCACCGGCCGGGCCCGCACCTGCGTCTGGTTGCCCCAGGTGCCCTCGCTGACCGCGGTGAAGCTCACCGTGTCGTCCCCCGGCCCGGGTGGCGCCGGCGCGGCCGCCCCGACCCGTACGTAGTCGCCCCGGGCCGAACGCACCTGCGCCGGCAGCGGATCGGCGAGCGTGATGGTCGGGCCGGTCAGCGAGTACGCGGCCACCGTGGTGGTCAGGATGTCGCTGCCGTCATCGCCGCGCAGCACGGTCACCGTCGGGTTCGCGCCGGTGAAGCCGACCAGGCTGGTGACCGCGAGCGTGGTCGCGCCGGCCGCCGCGTCCCGGCTCACGTCGCTGACCAGAGCCGGGGTCGGCAGCGCCGAGGCGGGCGTGGCGGTCGAGCTGACCACCCGCTTCACGTACAGCCGCTGGCCGCCGTTGTCGAAGAAGCCCTTGACCGACAGGGCGAAGTTCCACCACTGGCCGCCCTCGGTCTCGTCCAGCGCCCAACTGTCCACAATGGGCTGATCGGGCAGCGGCAGGAACCCGCCGAAGGTGGTCTGGAACTCCAGGAAGTTCGTGACCAGCTGCGGCTTGCCGGCCGACGGTCCGCGAGCAGTCACGCCCACCATGCCCGCGGTGCTGGTGCTCACCCCGGCAATCGGGCGCGGACCCGCCGATATTTCCTCTACATACACCCCAGGGCTGAGGTACTCGGGCATCCGTCGCTCCCTCGCTA
>JAFMQQ010000201.1 GCA_017354595.1 Micromonosporaceae bacterium | reverse complement strand
TCGAGATCGTGCTCGTCTTCGCCGGGATACCGGCAGCGGTGGTGTTGCTCGTCTACGCCCTCGTCTATGGCGCGGCCGGGCGGCGGAGCAGCAAGCGGTACCGGCCGGGCCGGCCGTTCACGTTCGCCCCGGTGTGGTTCCTCGCCTCCAGTCGCGAGGCGACCGAAGTGGCGCGGATGACCGAGGCCGAGGCTCATCCGGTGACCGCCGGTGGCATCCGGCCGCCACTTCCGCCGGCCGCCACCGCCGCCGACGGCGAGCGGATCGCCACGGCGTACGGCGAGACGGGAGGCGCAAGTGACCGCTGGTGAGATGAGCGCCCCGCTGACCGACCGGCCGCAGGTGCTCGACGGCCCGTTTACCACCTCCCAGTTGCTCCGCCTCGATGAGGCGCTGCGTACCGCCGACGAGGCGACCGGGCTGACGTTCAGCGTCTACGTCGGCGACCTGGACGCGCCGGTGCGCGGGCACGCCGAGAAGCTCCACCTGCAACTGACCGATCCGGACCGTTCGGTGCTGCTGGCTCTCTCGCCGAACCAGCGGGTGCTGGAGATCGTCACCGGTTCGGTCGCGCGCAAGCGGATCCCGGACCGCTCGGCGAAGCTGGCGGCGCTGTCCATGGCCGCCGCCTTCGGCGGTGGGGACCTGGCCGGCGGAATCGTCACCGGCCTGTCCCAGCTGGTCGAGTACGCCGGCCGCGGCTGAGCCAGATTCACAGCCCTGGTCCGGAGGTCGCGGGTCGCTGTGCGCCGCGCGTCAGGCGTGTTCGGCCGCGTCTCTGGCCCGACCGGCCAGCGCCCGGACCACACCGTCGCGCCCCTCGGCAACCAGCCGGCGTAGCGGGCCCGGCCGATCCGGGGCGGCCAGCCACTCGTCGGTTGCGGCCAGAGTCGCCTCGGATACCTGCAGGGACGGGTACCCCAGCTCGACGAACTCCTGCGCCGGTTCGCTGTCCCGGGTCGCCCACACCTGTTCGACCACATCGAAGTAGGCCCGCACGTACGGCTGTGTGAGCGCCGTCTGCGCCGGGTGCTGGAAGCCGCTCAGCAGCGCCCGTTGCAGCCAGTTCGGTAGCGGCTGCGGGCTGGTCAGCCGGCGCCACGTCTCCGCCTTCGCTTCCGGTGTCGCGATCAGCCCGGTGGCGACCGCCGCCTGCCGCTCACCGCCCGCGGTACGGTCGCGCTCCAGCTCCGCCTGGATCTCCGGCTCACCCGCCGCGCCGCCGGCTACCAGCGACTGCAGCAACCGCCAGCGCAGCTCGGTGTCGATGGACAGGCCCGCCGGTATTTCGCTGCCGGCCAGCCACTCGCGCACGATGCCGAGGTACTTGTCCTCGGCCACCGCCGCTGGCGCGGCGGCACTGGCGAAGCTGCGTGCCCAGGCAAGCTGCAAACCGCTGCCGGCCGGCACGCCGCCGCGGCCGCGTACCGCGTCGTACGCGTGCCCGGCGAGCTGGGCCCACCGGTCCGGCGCCCGCTCGGGGTCCGCGTAGTGGGTCAGCGCCCCGGTCACCTGCCGCAGGATCGAGGTGACCAGGTTGACGTCGTGCTCCACCGGCAGCCCGGCGAGCGCGAGGTTGAAGTAGCTCCCGCTGGCCCATTCGGCGTCCCGCACCATGTCCCAGGTGGCCGCCCAGACCAGGGCCCGGGTCAGTGACGACTCGAAGCCGCCGATGTGTTCCATCACGGTCGACAGCGAACGCTCGTCCAACCGCAGCTTCGCGTAGCTCAGGTCGTCGTCGTTGAGCAGCAGCGCGTCCGCGACCGGGGCGCCGCGCAGCGCCGGGATCTCGGTGAGCTCGCCGGCGATCTCGATCTCCAGGCGCTCCCGCCGGTGCATCCCGCCGTCCCTCAGGTCGTACAGGCCGACGGCGATCCGGTGGGTCCGCAGCGTGGGATGCTCGGCCGGCGCCTCCTGCCGTACCGCCACCGACTCGTACGTCCCGTCGGCCGCGGTCGCCACCTCGGGTCGCAGCGTGTTCACCTGCGCCGTCTCCAGCCACTGGGCGGCGAACTTGCGCAGCGGGGTGCCGGATGCCGCCTCGGCCGCGGCGAGCAGGTCGTCGAAGGTGGCGTTGCCCCAGGCGTGCTTGGCGAAGTACTCGCGCAGCCCGGCCAGGAAGGCCGCCTCACCGACGTACGCCACCAGCTGCTTGATGACGCTGGCGCCCTTGGCGTAGGTGATGCCGTCGAAGTTGACCTCGACCGCGGCCACGTCCGGGATCTCGCAGTAGATCGGGTGCGTGGAGGAGAGCTGATCCTGCCAGTACCCCCAGTTCTTGCGGCTGGACAGGAAGCTGGTCCAGGCATCGGTGAACCGGGTCGCCCGCGAGTTGCACCAGTGGCTGGCCCACTCCGCGAACGACTCGTTCAGCCACAGGTCGTCCCACCAACGCATCGTCACCAGGTCGCCGAACCACATGTGCGCCATCTCGTGCAGGATCGTGTTGGCGCGGTTCTCGTACTCGTAGTCGGTGACCTGGGAGCGGAAGATGTAGTGCTGCTCGGCGTGCACGATGCAGCCGAAGTTCTCCATCGCGCCGGCGTTGAACTCGGGTACGAACACCTGGTCGTACTTGGGCAGCGGGTACGCCACCCCGAACTGCTCCTGGTAGAAGTCGAAGCCCTGCTTGGTGATCAGGAAGATGTCGCCGGCGTCGAGGTAGCGCTTCATCGACTGTCTGCAGTAGACACCCAGTTCGATGCCGCCGTGCTGCTCGGTCGCCGCGTGGTACGGCCCGGCACACACCGCGGTGATGTAGGTGCTCATCCGCGCCGAGGTTCCGAAGTGGACAGTCTTCGCTCCACTGTCGGCGATGCCCGCGGAGCCGGCCGGCTCCTCCCGCTCGACCGGCATGTTGGAGATCACCCGCCAGTGCCCGGGTACGGTCACGTGCCAGGCGTACACCGACTTCAGGTCCGGCTGGTCGAAGCAGGCGAAGACCCGCTGCGCGTCGGCGGTCTCGAACTGGCTGTAGAGATAGACCTCCTTGTCCACCGGGTCGACGCTGCGGTGCAGGCCCTGCCCGCTGGTGGAGTAGCTGAAGTCCGCGTCGACCACCAGCTCGTTGCTGGCCGCCAACTCCGGCAGGCTCAGCCCCCGCTCGGCGGACCAGTCGTCCAGCGCGACGGGTGAGCCGTTCAGGGTCGCCGATCGGATCTGCTCAGCGGCGACCTCGATGAAGGTACCCGCACCCGGCTCGGTGCAGTTGAAGGCGACCCTGGTTGTCGACCGGAAGCGGTCCTCGCCCGGCCCACCGGTGCCATCGGTCAGGTCGAGGGTGATGTCGTACCCGGTGACGTCGAGCAGGCGGGCGCGCTCGACGGCCTCTACCTGGGCGAGATTACGGACTCCGGCCATGCTCGCGAGTGTTGCATGCCGGGCTTGGCGGTACCGCAGTGGGCCAGGTCACCCAGGGGCCATGTCGCCGGTGCCCTGGTTGCGGATAACACTTTCCCCATGACAACTATCCCGGAGCGGGTTACCGCCGATATGTGGTTCGACCCGCGGTGCCCGTGGGCGTGGATCACCTCCCGATGGCTGCTCGAGGTCGAGCAGGTCCGGCCGATCGACATCCGGTTCCACGTGATGAGCCTTTCCGTCCTCAACGAGGGCCGCGACGAGCTCTCCGAGCGGTACAAGGAGATGCTGGCCAACAGCTGGGGACCGGTACGGATCGCGATCGCCGCGGAGCGCAAGCACGGCAACGGCGTGCTGCGCGACCTGTACACCGCTCTGGGTACCCGGATCCACCTGGAGAAGCAGGAGGTCGGCCGGCCGCTCTACGAGGCCGCGCTGGCCGATGCGAAGCTGCCCGTCGAGCTCGCCGACGCGGCCGACACGACCGAGTACGACCAGGCGCTGCGGGCCAGCCACGACGAGGGCATGAAGCCGGTCGGGCTGGATGTCGGTACCCCGGTGGTGCACGCGCCCGGGCCGGACGGGAGCCAGGTCGCCTTCTTCGGCCCGGTGATCACCCCCGCCCCGAAGGGCGAGGCGGCGGGCCGGCTGTGGGATGGCGTGATGCTGGTCGCCAGTACTCCCGGCTTCTATGAGCTGAAGCGCACCCGGGAAGCCAAACCCGACTTCAGCTGAGGATGCGGGGCCGGGTGGGCGGCCGGGGGCTGCCGGGCCAGCCGGTAGCCTCCGGGTGTGACGCTCGCTCACCCCATCGCCCGCGCCTGGCTGTCCACCGGTGGCACCGGGGCGCGCAACTACGACGAGTTCGCCGACGAGTCGGAGATAACCAGGATCATCGAGGCCAACCCGGCCAGTGCGCTGGCCATCGAGATGCCGCACCGGGCGCCGGCGAGCCTGGGTCGGCCGTTCGATGCCACGCTGCCGGACGCGGCGGCGCGACTGGCCGAGACCAAGGCGGCTGGCCGGTACCGGCCGTACGAGCAGATCGCCGGCGTGTACCGGATCGGCGGCAGCTCGTACGGTGTGTGGACGATGGTCGATACCAACCAGATCTCGACCAGTGCGGCGGAGCCCGGCCTGGTGATCCGCAACGAGGACGTGTTTCCGGAGAAGGTCCGCGAACGGGTGGCGCTCGCCTCCGCGATCGGGCACCTGCTCTCGCCGGTACTGCTGCTGCAGACCGGGCAGGGCGCGGCGCTGCACGCGGCGCTGCGGGATGCGGCCGAGGCGGCCGGACCGCCTTCGGTGCGGGACATGGACGAGGCGGGTCGGGTGCACGAGGTCTGGGCGCTGCCGCCCGGCCCGACGCAGGACCGCATTCTCGCCCTGGCCGGCGGCGGCGAGCTGGTGGTGGCCGACGGCAACCACCGCAGCCTCGCCGCGCAGACCGCCGGGCTGGCACGGTTCCTGGCCGTGGTGACCACGCCTGCCTCGGTCACCATCGAGCCGTACCACCGGCTCGTCACCGAACTGCCGGTGCCGGCCGATCAGCTGCCGCAGCGGCTGGCCGCGGCCGGTGCGGTGGTACAGCCACTCGCCGACGTCACGGTCCCCGCCGGTCGCGGCACGATCATCGGGTACGCCGCCGGGGCGGCCTGGTCGGCCCAGCTCCCCGTGGATCCATCGGCGAGCGAGGTGGAGAACCTGGACCACGCTCTGGTCGAACGGGTACTGCTGGGCGAGGTGCTGGGCCTGGAGCCGGGCGACAAGCGGATCACCTACGTGGGCGGCGACAACCCGCCCCGGTGGCTGGCCGAACAGGTCGACACCGGGCGGGCCGAGCTGGCGGTGCTGATCGCCCCGGTCAGCGTGGCGGACTTCATCGCGGTGAACCTGGCCCGGCATAAGCTGCCGCGCAAGAGCACCTGGTTCATGCCGAAGGCCCGGGCCGGTCTGGTCGTGGCCGAGCTCGGGTCTGAGAACGGGGGTAGGTAGGGCATGCGGGTATACCTGGCCAGCGACCACGCCGGCTTCGAGCTCAAGCAGCACCTGGCCGGGTACCTGCCCGGCTGCGGGTACCAGGTGGTCGACCTCGGGGCGACCAGCTACCAGCCGGAGGACGACTACGGGCCCTACTGCTTCGTCTGCGGCGCAAGGGTGGTGGCCGACCCGGGCAGCCTCGGCGTGGTGATCGGCGGGTCGGGCAACGGCGAGCAGATCGCCGCGAATAAGGTGACCGGGGTACGCGCCGCACTGGCCTGGAGCACCGAGACCGCGCGGCTGGCGCGGCAGCACAACGACGCCAACCTGGTGGGTATCGGCGCCCGGCAGCACACGCTCGCCGAGGCGACCGCGATCGTCGAGGCCTTCCTGGCCACCCCGTTCTCCGGACAGGCGCGGCACGCCCGGCGGATCGGGCAGGTGGCCGAGTACGAGAAGACGCACGAACTGCCGCCCTTGCCAGGCTGAGTACTCAGCCCGGCGGTGGGGTCCAGCCGCGCCGGATGATCACCAGCTCGGTCTCGGCGGCGGCGATGTCCTGCTCGGTCGGGCGGGTGGCATCCCGGGCCCGTAGCGCTGCCGTGACGCCTACCTGGGACGAGCCGCCTCCGACCAGGCCCCGCAACCCCCGCTCGACCTCCCGGTCGTCCTGCTGGGCGAGATCCGGCGCGCTCGCCGGTGCCGGCTCCACCCATCCGGCGGGCAACGGATCCTGGATCGCCGCGGTCACCGCCGCGGGGTCCGCGGGCGGGCGCTCAGCCGCCTCCGACTGCTCCGCCTGTGCCGCCTCCGCGCCCAGCCAGGGGTCCGCGGCCGG
>JAFMQQ010000834.1 GCA_017354595.1 Micromonosporaceae bacterium | reverse complement strand
CTGCCACCATCGTGCTGGCCGGCGCGGTCGTCGCGGTGTGGCAGCTGCCCGGGCCGGCCCGTGGTTCGGGCGCGCCGGCGGACGCCGTGCTGCCCAGCGGGCAACTGCCGCACAGCGGCCCGGCAGTCGCGCCGCCCGGCAGCGTGGGCGCCACCCAGATAATCGCGTCCAGCTCACCGGTCGGGCAGAGCCCGGCCCCGGTCCCGACCCGGTCCCCGGCCAGCACCGCGGCCAGGCCCGCGCAGCGGACAGTGGTCAGCGTGGACACCGTCGGTCGCGGGCAGGGATCGGATTCGACGCTGTCCTGGACGCAGCAGGTGAGTGGCGCGAACCGGTTGCTCACCGCGGAGGTCGCGGTGGGTGCCGCTCCGGACACCGGCTGCTCCTTGTCGGTCACCGACAACGGCGCCACGATGACCCGGCTGACCACCGTGCACGATGACAACCAACCCGCCGGATTCCACAGTGTCTTCTACCGGGTGGCGCCACCGACCGGTACCAACACCATCTCGGCCACGGTCACCGGATGCGCCGTCGACGTACTGACCGGTGGCTCGATCTCATTCACCGGTGCCAGCCAGAGCGCACCACTGGGCCGGGCGGTGACCGCGGCCGGCGACGGTACCCGGGCGGCGGCCACGGTCGCCGGTACGCCGTCGGGGGCGGTGGCGGTCGGGTTCGTCTCCGCCGGTACCCTGGTCGACTCGGCCACGACGCCGAGCACCGACCGGTTCATCGAGAACGGCGACGCCAGCACCGGTGCGGGCAACAGCGGGGCCGCCACCCAGGCCGGCTCGGGCGGTTCGAACACGCTGGCCTGGTCGGTCGAGGCCGACTGGTGGGCGGTGACGGCGGTCAGCGTGCTGCCGGTCAGCTGAGCCGCTTCTTCTGTACCTTGCCCATCGCGTTGCGCGGCAAGGCATCCACGAACCGGACCCGGCGGGGTCGCTTGTGGACAGACAGCTCGGTCGCCACGAAGTCGATCAGCTGCTGCTCGGTGACGGCCTCGGCCACCACGTAGGCGACCACCAGCTGGCCGAGGTCAGGATCCGGCGCGCCGAGCACCGCCGCCTCGCGTACCGCGGGGTGGGCCAGCAGTGCGCTCTCCACCTCGCCGGCCCCGATCCGGTACCCGCCACTCTTGATCAGATCGGTGGCCAACCGGCCCAGGATCCGGTGCGTACCATCCTCTTCGATCACCGCGGCGTCACCGGTGCGGAACCAACCGTCGGGCGTGAAGCTGGCCGCGGTCGCCTCCGGCCGGCCGAGGTACCCGGAGAAGAGCGTCTCCCCGCGTACCTGTAGCTCCCCGGCCTCGGCGGCGGGGACTGCCTCGGCCGCGAGCTCCCCGTCCTCGCCGGCGACCCGGGTCTGTACTCCGCGCACCGGGGTGCCGACCGTACCGGCGCCACGCGGGGCACCGGCGCGCGCGCTGACCGTGATCAGAGTCTCGGTCATGCCGTACCGCTCCACCGGCCGGTGCCCGGACAGCGCGTGCAGCGCCGCGAAGACCGGCGCGGGCAGCGCGGCGCTGCCAGAGACCAGCAGCCGGGCGCCGGCCAGTGCCCGGGCGCAGCCGGGTTCGCGGACCAGGCGCGACCAGACCGTGGGGACTCCAAAGTAGAGGGTACCGGCGGCCCGACCGGATGCCGCGGCGGCGTACGCCTGCGGGGTGGGGCGCCCGGTGTGTCGCAGCCGGCAGCCCACCCGCAGCGCGCCGAGGACACCGAGCACCAGCCCGTGCACGTGGTACAGCGGCAGGCCGTGCACGAGCACATCCTGTGGCGTCCACTGCCACGCCTCGGCGAGCGCGTCCAGGTCGGCGGCGATCGCCGAGGCGGGGATCGCGGAACCCTTGGGGGCGCCGGTCGTCCCGCTGGTGTACAGCACCAGCGCGGTGCCCGGCGGGCAGCCGGCCGGCCGGGCCGGTACCGGAATGTCCACAATGGAGTCGCTGGCGAGCAGCAGCTGGGCGCCGCTGTCACGCAGGATATGGTCGCGCTCGCGCGGCCCGGCGTCGGCGGGTACCGGCACCACCGGTACCCCGGCCAGCAGCCCGGCGACCACGGCGGTGACCGTGGCGAGGGTCGGGGTCGCCTCC
>JAFMQQ010000200.1 GCA_017354595.1 Micromonosporaceae bacterium | reverse complement strand
ACCGGCGCCGCAGTCGCCCGCCCCCCAATCGCCGGCACCCCAGTACCCGGCCCCGCAATCGCCGGCCCCGGCGCCGCAGCCGGCCCAGTACCCGTACCCGCAGCCGCCGGGGCAGCTGCCGCCGCAGTACACGTACTCGCAGTCGCTGCCCGGGTGGGACGAGTCCGGGGGCGCACCGCAGTCCGCGCCACCGTGGGACGCGATGGCCACGCAGCAGGCGCCGGGCTGGCAGATCCCGCCCGCGCCGCAGGAACCGGGCTGGGCCACGACCGGATACCCGACCGGCGCCGCGACCAGCGCCCCGCCGGCCGGGCAGCTACCGTGGGCGCGGCTGGACGATCCGTTCGCGGCGCCGCCGATCACGTCGGCACCGCCCGCGCCGCACCGCACCGCATTGGTTGTCGGTCTGGTCATCGGTATCGTGGTGGCTCTGCTCACCGGCGGCGCCGGGTTCCTGGTCGGGCACAGCACCGCAGGCGGCGCGCCGAAACCGGCCACCTCCGCGTCGCCCCCCGCGCCGTACGGTTCGCTGAACCCGTACGTGGCCAGCCAGCTGGCGCTGAACAAGACGAAGCTGGGTGGCCAGCTGGCGGCCCTGGCCAAGCCGTTGCTGCCGTTCATCGGGGAGTGTGTCGCGGACACCGACACCGGCGGGCCGAAGCTGCAGGCCGACGAGACTCAACACGTCTTCTGCCGCTACGGCGCGACCTCGATCCACTTCACCGTCTACAAGGCGGCGACCGATATCGACAACGAGCGCACGTACCGGCGGCAGCTCGCGGCGGCCGCCGGGAACCTGGCGCCCGGACTCGCCGAGCCGGCCCGCAAGAACGGCGCGCAGAGCAAGGTGCTGGGCAACTACATCGAGTACGCCTGGAAGGCGGGCGACGGGCAGACCTGGTGCGGCCTGTGGTGGGACCGGGACGACGGCCCGCTGGCCGCGCTGCGGATGGAGACGCTCTGTGCCGACCTGGGCGGTAGCTGGGCGCCGTTGCGCGACCTCTGGCAGCGGTACAGCTGACCGGCGCGGACCGTCCGCTGTGGACTGTCCGCTGTGGAGCATTGCGTCAGGGCGCGGCGGGGCTCGCGTCAGGGCGTGCGGCAGGGCTCGCCTCCGGGCTCGGCGTGCGCCGGGTGAGCAGCCGGCCCAGCCGGATCGACGGCCGCTCCAGCAGCCGGTGCACCGTCCAGGCGACCAGCGGCACCGCGACCACCGTGGCGACCAGGAACGGTACCCCACCGGCGAGGCGTGGCAACTCGTACAGCACGTCCATCACGGTCGGGTGGACCAGGTACACCGCGTAGCTGATCGCACCGAGGAACAGCAGCGGCCGGCCGACCGGGTACCGCCGTGCCGCGTACCACGCCGCGAACAACCCGACGCCGACCAGGAACGAGACCGAGTACGTGAACGGTGGCCAGTCCCCGGCCGGGTTCCCGCCCAGGTACGCCCCGGCCGGCACGAGCACCGCGCCGGCTGCGAACAGCGGCCGCCAGGCGACCGACCCGCCCCGGTCGCGCTGGTGCAACGCGTGCCCGAGGCTCGCCACGAACAGCAGCAGCGGCAGTGTCCGCGGCAGGTCGTGCCCGGTGACCCGCTGCCCCGCGCACAGCATCAGATACAGCCCGAGCCAACCCAGCCCGGCGTAGACCGACGCGTCCAGCAGCCGCCGCGCCTTGGCCGCGGCGGCCTGGGTGTAGAAGATCAGCTCGATGCTCAGCGTCCACGCCGGCGGTAGCACGCTGAGGATGCCGAGCATGCCGTGCAGCATCAACACGTTGAGCACCAACCCGGCGGCGCCGACCTGCCCGGTGGCACCGCCCGGATGCAGCGCGGCGTAGAGCGCCAGGGCCACCCAGTAGACCGGGAAGAGCCGGAAGAACCGGCGTACCGCGAAGGTGCTCGGTGTCTGCCCGGCCAGGCTCAGCGGGATGACGTACCCGCTGACCAGGAAGAAGGCCACCACACCCACCCGGCCCAGGTCGAGATGGTGGTTGGTCCACCGGCCGAACGCCGGGTACACGGTGGTCAGCAGATGTTGCAGCACGACCAGACTCGCCGCGACGCCGCGCACCGCCTCAAGAAACTCGATGCGCCCGGCCCGGGCCACCGCGCCGCCCGGCCGATCCGCCACAGGTCACCACCCCAGCCTCGCCGCACGCCACCCGGATCGGCCGGATCCTATCCGCTGCGCACGCGGTCGCGCACGCCCGGATACTCTCTTTCCCAGACGCCGGTACCGCTGGCGAGCGCGAGGAGACCGCATGGTTCAAGACAACCCCGATCCGATTCCACGCCTCCTTGCGCTGTCCCGGCGTGCCCTGCTGAGCAAGAGCGGCATGGTAGCCACCGGCGTGGGCGCGGCGGTGGTGGGCGGCGTGGCGATCGCGGCGGCGAGCCACGGCGACGGTGCGGTAGGCGCGAGTCCGTCCGGCGAGACGGTGTTCAACGTGCGCCAGGCCGGTGCCACCGGCGACGGGAAGTCAGACGACACCGATGGCATCCAGCGGGCCATCGACTCGGCCCGGGCGGGCGGCGGGGAGGTGTTCTTCCCACCGGGCACGTACCTCACCCGCCGGCTGACTCTCTACTCCGGGGTACACCTGCGCGGCTCGGGCGGCGACGCCACCGTCCTGCGCCTGGCTCCCGGCGCGAACACGGCGATCATCGAGTCGGACGGCTTCGACGCCCTGACCGGTACCCGTCACAACGGCGGCATCACCATGTTCAGCATCCGCGACCTCACCCTGGACGGGAATAAGCAACACAACGACAGGGCCGGGTACGGGCTGCGGCTGTACGGGTACGGCTACGAGGTGACCGAGATGGTCGCGTACAACTGCCGCAACGACGGCGTGTACAGCGAATGGGGACCGGCCGCCGCGCTCCCGTTCCCGTCGCACCAGATGGAGGCCCGGCTGACCGCCGTACGGTCGCATGACAACGACGGGCACGGGGTCAACTTCCTGGGCCCGCACGACTCGATGTTCCTCAACTGCGTCAGTTCGCAGAACCGGGGCACCGGGTTCCGGCTGGCCGGTGACGCCGCCGGCACGTCCCTGGTGAACTGCCACGCCTGGGGGATAAGCCAGGACATCTCGTTCGACCTCGCGGCGCCCATCGTCGGTTGCATCAACGGGTACGCGGACATCAGCGGTGGGGTCGGGGTACGCATCTCGCGTAACGACTGCCGCTGGATCGGCGGGTTGGTGCTCGGTGGCAACCAGCCGCAGCCCACCCCGGAGATCGGCGTGCAGCTGGTCGGCGGCGGCTCGCTGGCGGAGCCGGCCGGGGTCGTGGTGGATACGAAGATCATGAACTGTGGCACCGCCGCCGTGGACTTCGGCGGCGACCGCGGTACGTCCAGCATCCGGGCGGTCGTCTCGCAACCTCAGGTACCGGACGGGCACGGCCGCCTGGCGCCGGGAACCGGACACGGCTGGATCGGCACGCCGCACCCGACCACCGAGGTGGAGATCACCGGCGGTCTCGGCGACCCGGGCAAGAACCTGGTCATCCGGCCCGCGTTCGACCTGCGGGTGCAACCGACCGCCCCGCCGGGCAGCGCCGGAACGGTACGCATCTTCGCGCGGCTCAGCGGCGGTAAGACGCAACTGTGCGCGGTGTTTCCGGGCGGCGCGGTACACGTCCTGGCGGCCGATGACTGAGTGTCCCCTGTGGACAGAAGCCGGCGGGTGACTGGCGGGCTTCCGAGACCGCCCGGCACCTTTAGCCGGTATTCATTGCATTCCGCACTTCATCCCCTCATACGGGAGCAAGTTAGCGGTACCCCCGTTCGGGGGGATCGGGGTCCGCGCCCGGGTGCGTTCCTCAGTACAATCCGTCCATGCCCGAGCAACCACCGCCCTGGGAGACTGTGGGCGTGGTCGATCAACAGCCGCACCCGGCCGAGCCCGCGGAGACGCCCGAGCGCGCGGCGCGCTCCCGGCGCCGCCGCCGGCGGCGCACGGTCCTGCTGACTCTGCTCATCGTGTTCGTGGTCCTGGTGGGTGGCGCCAGTCTGGGCGGCTGGCTATATCTGCGTTCGGTCGAGACGAGCATCTCCCGGGTCGACGCGTTCTCGCAGATCCCCCAGCAGTCCCGGCCGCAGAAGGTGGTCACGGACGCGGAGAACATGCTGATCCTGGGCAGCGACTCGCGCGACCCGGAGAGCACGGCGGGCTCGCGCACCGACACCATCATCCTGGCCCACCTGCCCAAGGATCGGGCCAGCGCCCAACTGGTGTCGATACCGCGGGACACCCTGGTACACATCCCGCGCTCCCCGGACGGCAAGCACGGCAGCGTGAACGACAAGATCAATGCCGCATACGCCTGGGGCGGCGTACCGCTCGTGGTGGAGACCGTGGAGGCGTTCACCGGCGTGCGGATCGACCATGTGGTGCTGGTCGACTTCGGTGGCTTCAAGGAGATCATCGACGCGCTCGGCGGGGTGGACATCTACGTCGACCAGTCCTTCACGTCGCAATACGGGTTCAACGGGCCGCGCACCTTCAAGAAGGGCCTGCAGCACATGGACGGCGCCGCCGCGCTGGACTACTCACACGAGCGGCACGCGTTCGCGGACGGGGACTTCGCCCGCATCCGGCACCAGCAACAGATGATCAAGGCGGTGCTGGACAAGGCCGCCTCGGCCGGGCTGCTGACCAACCCGGCGCGGCTCAACTCGTTCCTCCGGGCGACCGCGAAGGCGGTCTCCGTTGACCAGACAATGTCCATTGTAGACACAGCAATGCAGCTGCGTCAGCTGCGCAGCGGCAACCTCACCTTCTTCACCAGCCCCTCCAGCGGCACCGGCATGGTCGCCGGCCAGAGCATGGTATTCGCCAACACCGCCAAGGCGAAGACGCTCTATGACGCGATCCGGCGCGACAACGTGCCACAGATACTCTCCAGCGCGAGCGCGGGATAGCCGCAAGACACCACACCGGGTTGGGGGAGGTCGCGGTGGACATCACGGAGCCGGCGGCGGGCAGTATCGACGAGCCCGGGATCCACGCCGTCCCGCTGCCGCGGGAGGGCGTGCCGCACGGTGCCGGTACGACCGTGGTGTTGCCGTACCTCAACTCGCACACCTCCCGGCGCACCCAGCTGCTGCGCGGCTGGATGCTCACCGTACCGGTGGATCTCGCCGCGCTGCTGGCCCCGCTGGCATACAGCATCGTCTACTGGCGCGGCATGGTCAGTGCCGCGGTGCTGACCGTCATCCTGTTCGCCGCCGGCGGGATGTACCGTCCGCGCCGGCACCTGAGCTTCCTGGACGAGCTGCCCGGCCTGTGCGGCCGGCTGCTGGCCGCGGCCGGGATCGTGGCGATCATCGCGGCGGTACGGCACGATTCGGTCGCCTACAGTGCCGGCTTCATGCGCGACGTGGCGGTGGCGGCGGGCGCCGTGATCATCGGCCGGGCACTGTCGATCAAGGTACGCCTGGTGGCCCGCGAGCGCCGCTGGATCGAGCACAACGCACTGGTCATCGGGAGCGGCCCGGTGGGCGTGGAGCTCGGTCGGCTGCTGCGCCGGTACCCGCAGTACGGGCTGCGCTTCGCCGGCCACGTCGACGTGGCCCCGCGCACCGGTGCCCCGCCACTGATCGGCACCCTCGACCACCTGCCCGAGACGATCGAGCTGACCGATTGCGACGTGGTCATCATCGCCGACCCGGACTGCGCCGAGACAGCACTGATGGAGACCATGCGGCAGCCCGGCTGCACGGGCTGCGACCTGTGGGTGATACCGCGGCTGTGGGGCTCGCGGTCACTGGGCGGGTGGGCGGATCACGTCGGCGCGATCCCGGTGGTACGCATCGGGCACACCACGCTCGCCGGCCCCAGGGCGGTCGCCAAGCGCGTCTTCGACCTGCTCTTCGCGTCGCTGGCGCTGATCGTACTGAGCCCGCTGCTGCTGCTCTGCGCGCTGGGCACACTGCTGGATGGCGGGCCCGGCATCCTGTTCAAGCAGGAGCGGATCGGCCGGGACGGCAGGCCGATCCGAGTGATCAAGTTCCGCACCATGCGCCCGCGCGACGAGGCCGAGTCGCGCACCACCTGGTCCATCGAGGGCGACCGGCGGGTCACCCGGTTCGGCCGCTTCATGCGCCGCACCTCGCTGGACGAGCTACCGCAGCTGTGGAACATCATCCGGAGCGAGATGACGGTGGTGGGCCCGCG
>JAFMQQ010000030.1 GCA_017354595.1 Micromonosporaceae bacterium | reverse complement strand
GGCCGGGACGGCGGCGCTCAGGCCGAGACGGCGGCGCTCAGGCCGAGACGGCGGCGCTTCGGCCGGGACGGCGGCGCTCAGGCCGAGACGGCGGCGCCGAGGGCGGTGAGCTTCGCCTCGAAGTCCTCGTACCCCCGGTGGATCAGGCTCACCCCGTAGACGGTGGAGTTGCCCTCGGCGGCCAGGGCCGCGATCAGGTGGCTGAAGCCGCCGCGCAGGTCGGGGATGACCAGGTCCGCGGCGTGCAGCTTGCTCGGCCCGGCGATCACCGCGGAGTGCTTGAAGTCGCGCCGGCCGAACCGGCACGGGGTACCGCCGAGGCAGTCCCGGTACAGCTGAATCGTGGCGCCCATCGCGTTGAGCGCGTCGGTGTAGCCCAACCGGCGCTCGTACACCGTTTCGTGCACAATGGACAGTCCGCGCGCCTGGGTCAGCGCGACCACCAGCGGCTGCTGCCAGTCGGTCATGAACCCGGGGTGTACGTCAGTCTCGATCGCGACCGGGCGCAGCTCCTCGCCCGGGTGCCAGAACCGGACGCCGCCACCGGGCGCGTCGTCCACCTCGAAGGCTCCACCGACGGCCGTGAAGACATTGAGGAACGTCATCATGTCGACCTGCCGGGCGCCGCGCACCGTGATGTCCCCGTGGGTGGCCAGCGCCGCACAGGCCCAACTCGCCGCCTCCAGCCGGTCCGGGATCGGGCGGTGGTTGTACCCGCGCAGCCGCGGTACGCCCTCGATCTCGATCACCCGGTCGGTGTGCACCTTGATGATGGCGCCCATCTTCTGCAGCGCGCAGATCAGATCCACGATCTCCGGCTCGACCGCGGCATTGCGTAGCTCGGTGACCCCCTCGGCGCGCACGGCGGTGAGCAGCACCTGCTCGGTGGCCCCAACGCTCGGGTACGGCAGTTCGAACTTGGTGCCGTGCAACCCGCCGGGCGCGGTCAGGTGCAGCCCCTCCGGTGCCTTGTCCACGATCGCGCCGAACTGGCGCAGCGCGGCGAGGTGGAAGTCGATCGGCCGGTCGCCGATGTGGCAGCCGCCGAGATCGGGGATGAACGCGTGGCCCAGGCGGTGCAGCAACGGGCCACAGAACAGGATCGGAATCCGGCTGGAGCCGGCGTGCACGTTGATCTCGTCGACCTTGGCGGTGTCCACATTGGAGGGATCGAGGACCAGACTGTCGGCCTGCTCGGTCACCTTCACCCCGTGCAGCTCGAGCAGCCCGCGCACCACCTCCACATCGCGGATGCGGGGTACGTCGTGCAACTGGCTCGGCGAGTCACCCAGCAGCGCGGCCACCATCGCCTTGGAGACGAGGTTCTTGGCGCCGCGTACCCGGATCTCGCCGCGCAACGGGTGTCCACCGTGGACCCGGAGCAGGTCGTCTGTCACGCGAACCTCCAACGGTGGTCGGCCGGCCGGTGGACCGGCGGCCCGGGGAACACCCAGCTGGCCGGCGGGGGGAGCATCGTAACCGTGCATGGCACACCAGGCCCTGTTGTCGCCGGCGTGGTGGGTGGAGCCGGCACAAGCATTGCCGCAAGGTGGCGTCGCGGTCTCGCCTGGGCAGCATAGCGGTTACCGCCGTGCGATGTGCGCTACCCGCGGCATTGCCCGCCGCGTCGCTACCAGGAGCGACCAGCCGGTCGCTAGGCGAGCGCGAGCATCCGGTCCAGTGCGACACGTGCGTCATGCGAGGTCCGGTCGTCCACCGTGATCCGGTTGACCACCCGCCCGGCCACCAGTTCCTCCAGCGCCCACACCAGATGCGGCAGGTCGATCCGGTTCATGGTGGAGCAGTAGCAGACCGTCCGGTCCAGGAACATGACCTGCTTGTCAGGGTGCCGGTTGGCCAGCCGCCGCACCAGGTTCAGCTCGGTGCCCACGGCCCAGGCCGATCCCGCCGGCGCGCTTTCCAGGGTACGGATGATGTACTCCGTCGAGCCGACGTGGTCGGCCGCCGTCACCACCTCGTACCGGCACTCCGGATGCACCAGCACATTGACCCCGGGCACCCGGTCGCGTACCTCGCTGACACACTCCGCCGAGAACCGGCCATGCACCGAGCAGTGCCCGCGCCACAACAGCATCCGCGCCTCGCCGAGCCGCTGGTCGGTCAGGCCACCGGCCGGCTTGTTCGGGTCGTACAGCGCGCAGTCCTCCAGCGCGAACCCCAACTCCAGCACCGCCGTGTTGCGCCCGAGGTGCTGGTCGGGCAGGAACAGCACGCGCCGGCCCCGCTGGAATGCCCACTCCAGAACCTGGCGCGCGTTCGAGGAGGTGCAGACCAGACCACCGTTGCGGCCGACGAAGCCCTTGATGTCCGCCGAGGAGTTCATGTACGTGACCGGTACCGTCGCGTCGGCCAGGTCCAGGTCGACCAGTCGCTGCCAGCAGGTCTCCACCTGGTGCAGCGCTGCCATGTCCGCCATCGAGCACCCGGCGGCGAGGTCGGGCAGCACCACCTGCTGTGCGTCGCCGGTGAGGATATCGGCGCTCTCCGCCATGAAGTGCACGCCGCAGAAGACGATGTACTCCGCCTGCGGTCGGGCCGCCGCCTCGCGGGCCAGCTTGAAGGAGTCGCCGGTCACGTCGGCGAACTGGATGACCTCGTCGCGCTGGTAGTGGTGACCGAGGACGAAGACCCGCTCACCCAGCGCGGCCTTCGCCGTGCGGGCCCGCTCAACCAGATCCGGGTCGCTCGGCGCGGGCAACGCGCCCGGGCAAGCGACCCCCCGCTCGGAGCCGTGATCGCTACCCCGACCCAGCAACAGCAGTGCGGTCCCGGTCGCTCCCGGCTCGCTGAATGCGGTCACGCCGCCATGCTGCCACGCGTGCCTCGGTCTACGCCGCGCAGCGCGGCGTGACGTGCGAGACTCTCTGCGCGATGAGAGTGCTGATCTGTCCGGACAAGTTCGCCGGTACGCTCACCGCGGTCGAGGCCGCCGAGGCGATCGCGCGCGGGTGGCGGCAGGCCGTTCCGGCGGACGGGCAGGACCTCCGGCCGCTCGCCGATGGCGGGCCGGGGTTCCTGGACGTGCTGCGCACCTCGCTGGTGGCCACCCGGGTACCGGTACCCACCGCCGACCCGCTGGGCCGCCCGGTCCCCGGCGAGGTGCTGGTCGTCGACGGCACCGCTTATCTGGAGAGCGCGCAGGCGTGCGGGCTGCACCTGCTGGCGCCGGAGGAGCGGGATCCGAAGGTCACCACCTCGTACGGGCTCGGAATCCTGGTCGCGGCTGCGGTCGAGTACGGGGTACGGGAGGTCGTGATCGGCCTGGGCGGCTCCGGTACCAACGACTGCGGTGCTGGGATGCTCGCCGCGCTCGGCGCCCAACCACTGGACGCCGCCGGGTACGCGTTGCCCTACGGAGGTGCCGCCCTGCTGGCCTGTACCGGTCTGGGCGGGCAGCCCCGGCTGCGCGGGGTACGGCTGGTCGCAGCGACCGATGTGGACAGCCCGCTGACCGGTGCGCTGGGTGCCTCTGCGGTATTCGGGCCGCAGAAGGGCGCCACGCCGGAGGAGATCGAGCTGCTGGACGCGGCGCTGGGTACCTTCGCCGGCGTGTTGCAGCGTGCGCTGCCGGAGTGTCCGGACCGCCTGGCCGAACAGCCCGGCGCGGGTGCCGCGGGAGGTTTGGGTGCTGCACTGCTCGCCGCGGGCGGCCGGGTCGTCTCCGGCCTGGCCCTGGTACGCCAGGTGACCGGCCTGGACGCGGCGCTGGACGGGGCCGACCTGGTGATCACCGGGGAGGGCTCCTTCGACGAGCAGTCGCTGCGCGGGAAGGTGGTCTCCGGCGTCGCCGAGGGCGCCCGGCGGCGGGGCAAGCCGTGCCTGGTCTTCGCCGGGCGCAGCAGCACTGCGGCCGAGGCGGCCGCGGCCGCCGGCGTGACCGCGACGTACACCTTGGTGGAGCACTTCGGAGATGTACGTACGGCGATGGCGAGGGCCGGCGACGGGCTGGCTGAACTGGCCGCCGAGGTCGCCCGCGACTGGCCGCGGGGGTGATGCTCGCCACCGGTCCCGGTGCTGTCCCTGCGTGCAACGATAGGAACACTCGTCCGGGCGGACTAACCTTGGTCCGGTTGGACACTTAATCCGCGCAGGGAGCAGACAGTGACCGTTAGCGACACCGAGCAGGCCGGCACGACCACGGTGACTCTCACCGAAGTCGCTGCGCAAAAGGTCAAGGCACTGCTTGACCAGGAGGGCCGGGACGACCTGCGGCTGCGGGTCGCGGTGCAGCCGGGCGGCTGCTCCGGGCTCCGGTACCAGCTGTTCTTCGACGAGCGGTCGCTCGACGGTGACCTGCTCAGCGAGTTCCCGACCGAGGCCGGCAACGTCGAGGTCGTCGTCGATCGGATGAGCGCCCCCTACCTCACCGGCGCCACGATCGACTTCGCCGACCGGATCGACGCTCAGGGCTTCACCATCGACAACCCCAACGCGCAGGGCTCCTGCGCCTGCGGCGACTCCTTCCACTGATCGGTCGCGACCTGTGGCCGCCGCTGGCCAGCGGCGGCCAGGGCACGTCCACCCCGGCCGGCGTAGACCCGGCGAACCGATAGGCTGAGTGGCCCGAACCGTCGCGTGTACACCTGGGGTTCCCACCATGAAGATCGTCGTCACCGGCTCCATCGCCACCGACCACCTGATGCATTTCCCAGGCCGGTTCGTCGAGCAGTTGCTTCCCGACCAGCTGCACAAGATCTCGCTCTCCTTCCTGGTGGACGACCTGGTCGTGCGGCGCGGCGGGGTCGCCGCCAACATCGCCTTCGGCATGGGCCAGATGGGCCTGTCCCCGGTACTGGTCGGCGCGGTCGGCGATGACTTCGCCGACTACCGCGCCTGGCTGGAGCGGCACGCGGTGGACTGCGAGTCGGTACATGTCAGCGAGGTGGCGCACACCGCCAGGTTCGTCTGCACCACCGATGAGGACCTGTGCCAGGTCGCCTCGTTCTATGCCGGCGCGATGGCCGAGTCCCGCAACATCGAGCTGGCGCCGGTAGCGCAGCGGCTGGGCGGGCTGGACCTGGTGATCATCGGTCCGAGCGATCCGGTGGCGATGAACCGGCACACGCAGGAGTGCCGCGACCTGGGCTACCCCTTCGCCGCGGATCCGTCGCAGCAGCTTGCCCGGATGTCCGGGGAGGAGGTGCGTGGCCTCATCGATGGCGCGCAGTACCTGCTCACCAACTCGTACGAGAAGGACCTGCTGGAGGCGAAGACCGGCCTCTCTGACGAAGAGGTACTCGACCGGGTCGGGATCCGGGTCACCACACTCGGCAAGGACGGCGTGGCGATCACCGGGCGGCAGATCGAGCCGGTGCATGTACCGGTCGCCGGCGAGGTGCAGCCGGTCGACCCGACCGGTGTGGGGGATGGCTTCCGGGCCGGCTTCTTCGCCGCCCGCTCCTGGGGCCTCGGGTTGCAGCGGTCGGCCCAGGTGGGCTCCCTGCTCGCCGCGCTGGTGCTGGAGACCGTGGGAACCCAGGAATACCACGTACGCAGCGACGAGTTCACCAAGCGCTTCGCGGCGGCGTACGGGGACCAGGCCGCGGGCGAGATCGCCCCGCACCTGCCGCCGCCACCGCCCGCCGTCTGACGGCTCGCGGCAACCGGGCCGGTCAGCTGGTCCGGCGGATCCGGTACACCGAGACACCCGGTTCGGTGGTGGACGGCTGGGCGCCGAGGTACTCCTGGCCCCGCATCCGGCACCAGGCCGGGATGTCGGCCGCCGCAGCCGGATCGTCGGCGAGCACCCGCAGCACGGCACCGACCGGCAGCTCCGGCAGCCGTCGGGCGAGCGCGATGACTGGCAACGGGCAGCGCTGCCCGCGGCAGTCGAGGTTGGTCAACTCCTGCTGGCTCACAGTCCCACCCGGCTCACAGTCCCACCGCCCCGGCCTGCGCGCGCAGCCCGGCCACGATGCCGGGCAGCAGCGCCAGGAACTCGTCCACCTCCGCGTCCGTGGTGTCCCGGGGGAGCGAGACCCGGACGTTGCCGTGGGACAGTACGCCCATCGCCTCCAGCACGTGGCTCGGGCGCAGCGTGCTCGCCGTGCAGGAGGAGCCGGAGGAGACGGCGAACCCGGCCCGGTCCAATTCGTGCTGCAGCGCCTCGCCGTCGACGTACAGGCAGGAGAAGGCGACCAGGTGTGGCAACCGGCGTACCGGGTCGCCGAGCACCTGCACATCGGGTACCCCGGCCGCCACCCCGGCGCGGATCCGCTCGGTGAGCGTGGCGAGCCGGGCCGCGGTGGTCTCCCGTTCGGCGAGGACCGCGCGCAGCGCCGCCGCGGCGGCCACAACGGCCGGCAGGTTCAACCCGCCCGGCGGATCGAGGAGACCCGGCTCGGCGCCCGGCCAGGGCGGCAACCACGGCGTGCGCTCCTGACTCCGGCTGTCCTCCCGGGGCGCGCCGCGACCTACCACGAGCAGGCCCACCCCGGCCGGCCCGCCCCACTTGCGCGCGCTGCCGGACAACAGTGACCAGCCGCCGGGTACGGTCCGGTGCCCGAGGGACGCCGCGGCGTCCACGTAGAGCGGCACTCCGGCACTGGCGGCGGCCTGCGCCGCCTCGGCGACCGGCTGCGCGGTGCCCACCTCGTGGCTGGCGCTGATCAACGCGGCGAGCGCGACACCGGGCGCCCGTACCGCCGCCGCGAAGGCCTCCTCGTCGAGCCGGCCCAGCCGGTCCACGCCGACCGGTACGGTCGGTCCGGTCGCGGCCGCGTACAGCACGGCCGAGTGCTCGATCGCCGAGTGGACCACGCTCGCCCCGGTCCTCTCCTGGGCCAATCGCGCGCCGGCGACCGCGGCATGCGCGGCGGCGGTACCGCTGGGCAGGAAGCGCACCTGGTCGGCGCGTACCGGCTGCGAAGCGGCCACCGACAGCGACTCGGCCACCGACTCGCGGGCCGCGTCCAGCAACTGGCGGGCCCGGCGTGCCTGGGCGTAGAGCCTGGCCGGATCGGCCCAGCCGTCCTGCTGGGCGGCGCGCAGAGCCTGCGCCGCCACGGGATGCAGCGGGGCCCCGGCGGCCGCGTCGAAGAAGGCCACCCGACCACGGTATCCGGCCGATCGGCCCGGCTGGACCCGCCACAGGTCCCCCCACCAGAGGGTGCGGCAGCGCAGCCGGGTAGTCTGCCACCGTTCGGGTCGCTTGCGCGGAAGGGCAGGAGCAGGTGGTCGCACAGGGTAGGGACGTACGCTCTCACCGGGTCCGCCGGTGGGTCGGGTTCAGCGTCATCGTGCCCACCGCGGCGGTACTGCTCTCCGGTTGCTCCGCCGATGATGTATTCGGCTTCGGTTGGCCTAAGGGGATCACCGACCAGTCCAGGCGGATGTACGACCTGTGGATCGGGTCGGTCGTCGCGGCGCTCGTGGTCGGCGTGCTGGTATGGGGCCTCATCTTCTGGTGTGTGGTGCGTTACCGGAAGCGCGGCGACGAACTGCCGCCGCAGACCCGGTACAACATGCCGATCGAGCTGCTCTACACGGTGATGCCGTTCCTGGTGGTCGCGGTGCTCTTCTACTACACCGCGGTCGTGCAGACCGATGTGGACAAGGTGCAACCCAACCCGGATGTGACCGTCAACGTGGTCGCGTTCAAATGGAACTGGCAGTTCGTCTACCCGGAGGTCAAGACCGGGGGCGGGCAGCCGATCGCCACCCAGGGCGGGCCCAACTACATCCCGGTGCTGGTACTGCCGACGCACAAGCGGGTCCGCTTCGTCGAGCACTCCGAGGACGTCATCCACTCGTTCTGGGTGCCGGAGTTGCTTTTCAAGCGGGACGTGTTTCCGGGCAACGTGACCAACACGTTCGAGGTGACCATCGAGAAGGAAGGCGCGTACGTGGGCCGCTGCGCCGAGCTGTGCGGCACGTACCACTCGATGATGAACTTCGAACTGCGCGCGGTCAGCGATGCCGAGTACCAGCGTTTCGTCGCCGCGAAGCAGCAGGGAATGACGACGCCGGACGCGTTGCGGGCGGCGGGTGACGATCAACCGCTGGCGACGACGACCACTCCGTTCAACACCGAGCGCAATACCGGCACAGCGAGCTGACCGGGATCGAGGGAGTCAGATGAAGACCGAGTGGCGGCTGTTCGGTGGCATCGCCTTGTTCCTCTTCGTCGTCGCCGTTGTCTACGCGTTCTGGACTCGCGCCGAGCTCGATGGCGTGGACTACATCGGTACCACGGCACTGGTGCTTTCCGGTCTGCTCTGCGCGATGTGCGGCGGGTACTTCTGGTTCGTGTCGCGGCGTATCGAGCCACGCCCGGAGGACCGGCCGGATGCGGAGATCAGCGACGCCGCCGGCGAGGTGGGTTTCTTCAGCCCGGGCAGCTACTGGCCGTTCGGCATGGCAGGGGCGGCTCTGGTCGCTGGCCTCGGTCTGGTGTATTGGCAGGTGTGGCTGATTATCGCCGGTCTGGTCGCGGTACTCGCCACTTCCGGCGGGTTGCTTTTCGAGTACTACACCGGCACCCGGCGCACGGCGGAGTAGCGGGCACTGTCGCTCAGGACCTGAGGTGCGTCAGCCACGGGTGCCCGGGCAGCACCCTGTCCAGCGACTGGCGCAGCCACTGGCGTTGCGGCGCGTCCAGCGCGGGAAGCAGAGCGAAGAAGTCCTGCTCGTCCCGGGGCCGGTACAGGCTGGTCGCCGCGGCCACCTCGGCGGCAGTGAGGGTGGCTCCCGCCTTGATGAACAGCACCACCTCGGCAGCGGCTGTCGGCAGCCCCCACGCCGACTGTCGGATGCCGCGCTCCATCGCGATGGTGATATCGCATTCCGGGTTGAGAACCCAGTCGTCGCCGGTACGTTCGACGAGGATGAACTCGAACTCGAAGGCGGTGTGGGTCGCGGTCGCCGAGGTCGAGAGTGAACTCCCCAGCACCGGTACGTGTACGTGTGCCGGCAGATCCAGGTGCCGGCCGTGCCACGGCTCATTGGTGTCGTCGGGGACGTTGGGATCGTGGCCGACCAGTGCCCAGCCGGCGAGATGCTCCACAATGGAGTGTTGGTCGCGGTGGAACATGGCGATATCGACATCCCCGTGGTCGCGGGTACGCCGGTCCAGCCAGGCGTCGACCGCCCAGCCCCCGCAGAGGAACCATGGGGCGCCCAGCCCGCGCAGCGCGTCTCGGACATAGCCGACGGGCTCCGGCAGGGGAGTAGAGGTCGGCTGCGAGGAATGGGTGGTCATCCGGTGCAGACTGCCCCGCTCCTGCCGGCAACGCAATGCATTTCCGGCGTGGCCGTGAAGCGGCCCGTCGGCCGGATGCACCACGCCCGCCCGGTTGTCCGCCGGGCGGGCGCGCGTTGGTCGGCGTGACGTGGTGTCAGTGCGAGGAGATCTCCTGGCGGTCCGGGGCGGGGGAGATCGGTGCCTCCGGGAGTTCCCGTTCCGGTGCTCGCTCCACCGGGAAGAAGAAGCCGCGGATCGCCGGTACCAGAGCCCCGACCCGGTTCATCTTCTTCGGTACCGACCAGCCCTGGTACTCCAGAGCCGAGTGCCCGTGCTCGTCGACCGGGCCGAGCGGCTGGTGCACCTCATAGAAGCGACCGTCCGGCGCCCGTTTGATAATGCCCGTCTCGATGCCGTGCGCCAGCACCTCACGATCGTGCTGTTGCAATCCGAGCGATATCCGGTACGCCAGGTAGTAGGCCAGCGGCGGGAGGATGAGCAGCCCGATCCGGCCGGCCCAGGTCATCGCGTTGAGGCTGATGTTGAACTTGTCGGCGATAACGTCGTTGCCGCCGGAGACGAACAGCACCAGATAGAAGGTGACCGCCATGGCACCCAGCCCGGTGCGCAGCGGTACGTCCCGCGGTCGCTGGAGCAGGTGGTGGTGCTGTCTGTCCTTTGTGAACCGGGCTTCGAGGAACGGGTACAGCAGCGGCAGCACGGTCAGCAGACCGGGCAGTACCACGGTCGGCCAGAAGACCGCCGGGATCATGTACGCGTGCCCGGCGAGGTGGAACCGGATCTCCCAGGCGGGCATCAGTCGGGTCGAGCCGTCCAGGAACATGACGTACCAGTCCGGCTGGCTGGCCGCCGATACCACAGCCGGCCGGTACGGGCCGAACAGCCAGATCGGGTTGATCTGGAAGACGCCGGCGAGCAGCGCGATGGTGGCGAAGACCATCATGAAGAACCCGGTCGTCTTCACCGCGAAGCCGGGGAACATGCGCACCCCGATGACGTTCCGGTTGGTCCGCCCGGGGCCGGGCCACTGCGTGTGCATCTGCTTGACCAACAGCGCGAGATGCACCGTGATCAGTGCCAGGATGGCGCCCGGCACCAGCAGCACGTGGGTGATGTACAGCCGGTCCAGAATCACATCGCCCGGGAATTCGCCACCGAACAGCGAGGTGGCCACCCAGGAACCCACCAGCGGGATGGACAGCACGATGGCACTGGCGATACGCAGGCCCGTACCGGAGAGCGCGTCATCCGGCAGCGAGTAACCGCAGAAGCCCTCCAGGAAGCCCATCCAGAACAGCAGGATGCCGACGATCCAGTTCAGCTCGCGTGGCTTGCGGAACGCGCCGGTGAAGAAGACACGCAGCATGTGCACGATGATCGCGGCCATGAACAGCAGCGCCGCCCAGTGGTGCATCTGGCGCAGGAACAGCCCGCCGCGTACGTCGAACGAGAGGTGCAGCGAGCTGCTGTACGCCTGCGACATCTGTACCCCACGCAGCGGGGTGAAGCTGCCGTTGTACTGCACGTCCTGCATCGACGGATCGAAGAAGAACGCGAGGAAGGTACCGGTGAGCAGCAGCACGATGAACGAGTAGAGCGCGATCTCGCCGAGCAGGAACGACCAGTGGTCCGGGAAGACCTTGTTGAAGGCCTTCCGCAGCGGCGTCGCCAGGGTGAGGCGATCGTCGACCTGGGTGGCGGCGGCGCCCGGCAGCGCGGCTACGTCAATCTTGCGTCGTCTCATCTGGCCTCTCCCAGAAGCCCGGTCCGACCGGCTGCTTGTAGTCGCTCTGGGCGACGAAGAAGCCGTTGCTGTCCACGGTAATCGGCAGCATCGGCAGCGGCCGGGTGGCCGGCCCGAATACCGGCCGGGCGTTGTCGGTGATGTTGAACTGCGACTGGTGGCACGGGCAGAGCAGGATGTTGCTCTGCTGCTCGAACAGGCTGGCCGGGCAGCCGGCGTGGGTGCAGATCTTCGAGTACGCCACGAAGTTGCGCCACATGCTGCCCTGGTTGACCCCGGCGAGTTTGTTGCGTAGCGCCGCCGCGTCCTCGTCCCGCAGCTGGATGAGCAGGGTTGGCGAGTCGCCGTACTTGTTGGTGTTGCCCTCGGGGATGCCCGGGAAGACGGTCATCTGCCCGCCGATGCTGACCTCCTCCGGGCGGATCGGGGTCATGTCGTCGCGGACCAGCTGGATGCCCTTGCGCCAGGCCGTCTTGGCCAGGATGTGGCCGCGGTTCGGGTCCTGGATGAACCCACCGATCAGGGGTGCGGCGGCGACCACGCCGACCGGCAGCAGCCCCAGCAGCGCCGCTCGGCGCAGCAGTGGCCGGCGCCTGATGCCCAGCTCGTCGACCATGTTCATCATGGTCGCGCCGGTGAGGCGCTGCTCGTCGCGTGGAGATGCGCCGCCGTGCCGTTCCTGGACCGAGATCTCCTCGGGCAGCAGCTTCTTGCCCCACAGGATGATCCCCAGGCCGAACAGCAGCAGGGTCAGGCCGAGGGTGACCCCGAGGACCGGGGTGTACAGCTTGTTGACGTTGGCGCCGGGCACGTAGTGGAACGGCCACGCGATGTACCCGACCACGAAGGCCGTCGCGGCCAGACCCCCGAGCAGGAACAGCCCGGCGACGGTCCGCTCGACCCGCTTCTCGCGCTTGGTCCCGGGTACCGGGAAGCGCGGTTCGTAGTGCACGATCCGCACGCCGTCCCGGCGGGCTCCCTCGCGTACGAGGTCGAACCGGTTCAGCCGTGGGTCGTCCACGTCGAACTGTTCGGTCTCCGCATGCCTGCTCACCGGGCCCGCCTTTCGTTCGCGACACTCCTGACTGGGCGTGCCCTCCCGGGGCGCGCTGCGGGGCTCGCAAGCTCACTGCACGCGCTCACGATTTGCCCGCAATCCAGAGCGACACGACCACCAGGAACACGATCCCCACCAGGAAGATGACCAGTGCCTCCGGTACCGGGCCCAGCTTGCCCAGGCCGAAGCCGCCCGGATCCTGGTCCGACTTGAGGTTCTGCACGTACGCGATGATGTCTTCCTTCTCCTGCGGGCTGAGCTGGTTGTCCCCGAAGACCGGCATGTTCTGCGGCCCGGTCAGCATGGCCGCGTACATCTGCCGGTCGGTCGCCTCACCCAGGCTCGGCGCGGACTTGCCCGAGGAGAGTGCCCCGCCGCCGGTACCGAAGGCGTGGCAGGCCGCGCAGTTGACCCGGAACAGGTCGCCACCCTGGGCGATGTCGCCCTGCGAGTGCAGATCGTTGCCGGGTGGCAGTTGCGGCCCGCCGCCCAGCGCCTGGATGTATGCGCCGAGCATGCGTGCCTGGTCGTCGGTGAAGACCGGCGGCTTGCGCTCGGCCTGCGCGCCCTGCATCGTCAGCGGCATCCGGCCGGTGGTCACCTGAAACTCGACCGCCGCCGAGCCGAGACCGAGCAGGCTGGGTCCCCTGCCCGGGACGCCCTGCGCGTTCTCCCCGTGGCAGGAGATGCAGCTGCGGTCGTACAGTGCCTTGCCCTCGGCCGCCGCGCCGGAGAGCGTCGGGGTGTCCTCGGCGGAGGCGTGCGGGGTCAGGCCCGCGTACAACCCACCGACCAGCGCCAGCGCCAGGACCAGGCGCGCGCCGGCGAAGACTCGCCGCTGGAGCCGGCCGCGCGGAACGGAGCGCCGGGTGCGCAGCCTCGCGACGAACCCCCGTCGCCTACCGGCTTCGTCTCCAGGCGTCATGGCCTCACCTTCGCGGTCATCTGGGTCGGACGGGTTACCTCGGTCGGACGGGGAGGGCATCTGTTATGTGACACGGCATCAACGCAGCAGGTAGATCATGCTGAACAGGCCGACCCACACGATGTCGACGAAGTGCCAGTAGTACGAGACCACGATCGCCGCCGTCGCCTGCGCCGGAGTGAACCGGCCCATCGCGGTACGCGCCATGTAGAAGATGAAGGCGATCAGGCCACCGGTCACGTGCAGCGCGTGGAAGCCCGTCGTCAGGTAGAACATCGAGCCGTACCCGTCGGCATTGATCTTGATGCCCTCGTGGAAGGTCAGCATCCGGTACTCGTTCATCTGGCCGAGCAGGAAGATCAGGCCGAGCACGAAGGTGAACGAGAACCAGCGGCGCAGCGAGTGCACGTCACCCCGTTCGGCCCGGAACACGCCGATCTGGCAGGTGATCGAGGAGAGCACGAGGACGATCGTGAAGGGCGTCGCGTACGCGACGTTGAGGTGTGGCGTGTGTTCGTGCCAGAGCCCAGGTGCGGCGGCCCTGATCGAGAAGTACATGGCGAACAGGCCGGCGAAGAACATCAGTTCGCTGGAGAGCCACACGATGGTCCCGACGCTGACCATGTTGGGCCTGGTCAGTGAGTGGACCTGGCCCCTCTCGATGGCTGAGGCGGCAGTCACGCGGTCATTATTGCCCCCGCCCCGGGCCGGACTGCGCGGGGGTGGGTCTTGAGGCTCTTGACACCGGTTCGCGGGGTGCGTGCGCGGTGCCCGGACGCGGGGCATAGCCTCCAGCAATGGACCCGGTCCACGCAGTCACCGCCCTGCCGCCGCCAAGTGGCGGCACGCTGCTGACTGGGGTACGCCTGGACTCGGCGCTGCCGGTCCTCCTGGTACTGGCGGCCGGGCTGTACCTGTACGGCGTGCACCGGCTGCGCGCCCGGGGCGACCGGTGGCCGGTGTCGCGTACCGTGCTGTTCCTCGGGCCGGGGCTGGGCGGCATCGCGGCGGTGACCGCGACCGGGATCGAGCAGTACGACAGCACGCTGCTGTCCGCACACATGGTGCAGCACATGGTGCTGGGCATGGTGGCCCCGATCTTCCTCGCCCTTGGCACGCCGGTCACGCTGGCGCTGCGTACCCTCCCCGCACGGCCCCGCCGCGCACTGGTCGCCGCGTTGCACAGCCGGATCGCCTCGGTGCTGGCGTTCCCGCTGTTCTCCTACGCCATCTTCGTGGCCACCCCGTTCGCGCTCTACTTCACCGACCTGTACCGGCAGACCATGCTCCACGACTGGCTGCACGAACTGGTACACCTGCATTTCCTCGTGCTGGGCTGCCTGTTCTTCTGGCCGATGCTGGGCCGGGACCCGCTGCCCGGCCGGTGGCCGCACCCGGCCCGGGCGCTGCTGATGCTGCTCTCCACGCCGTTCCACGCGGTGCTCGGGCTGACCGTGATGCAGAGCCGCACCCTGATCGGCGGCGACTGGTACCCGTCGCTGCACCTCGGCTGGGCCGACCCCTTCGCCGACCAGCAGTTGGCCGGCGGGATTCTTTGGACCGGTGGGGAAGTTGTCAGCGTCACGATGCTGGCGGTACTGGTGGTGCAGTGGATGCGGGACGCGGACCGGGAGGCGCGCCGGGTC
>JAFMQQ010000199.1 GCA_017354595.1 Micromonosporaceae bacterium | reverse complement strand
CCCAGCAACAGCCGGTCGGGATAGGCCGGGGAGAGCCGGGCGTAGGCCGCCGCGGTGGTTCCAGCCGGCTCGGTCCACACGTTCACGATGCCGGTGGCGACCGCCAACCGGTTGCTGGCGCCGAGCAGGTCGGCGGCGAGCTTCAGGTCGCCTGCGGCGGAACCGATCCAGACGGCGCCGTAGCCGAACTCCTCGATCTGGGCCGCCGCCTCGGCCACCACGGCCGGGTCGTGGTTCGGGCCGCCGAACAGCCGCGACGATATCCACACACCGACCCGACCCACGTCGACCGCCACGGTGATGAGGCTACCCGGAGTGTCTGGTCGACGGGGTACAGACCGGATGGCCCGTGGGTGATCAGCAGCACGCAACGGTCAGTTCGCTCCCGCGCCGTGCAGCGCCTCGGCCACCTCCTTGGCCCAGACCCGGATGCGCGCCGGGTTGCGGAAGTCGCCACCATGACCACGGCGGACCATCGACCTGGCGACGAAACCCTTTGCGTCCTCGGTGAGCCGGCCGCCGAATGTGGCGTGGCCGCGCGCCTGCAGCAGTCGGGCCGCATTGCGCGCACCCGGTACCGGCGGGATCTGTTTCGTGTCGGCCGATTCATCCAGCGGGCCGCTGCTGAAAAGCCACACCGGCCGACCCGCCAGTGCCCGCGCGTACCGCCGGGCGAACGACCGGGCGTCCTTGTGCCAGATGTTGGCGTACAGCGCGCCGCCCAGCACGACCGCGTCGATGTCGCGCACCGCACGTACGTCTCCGGCCCGCTGTACCCGTACCGAGAAACCCTCCGCCCGCAGCGCGTCGCCGATCACCTCGGCGATGCCCGCGGTCGACCCGTTTTTCGTCCCGTACGCAACCAGAACCTGCATCGCCACCGCCTCCTGACCGTCGGCACGCCGAAGGGTGCCCATCATCCGACCGTGCGCCGTGGCCGCGCCCGGCTCGTAGAGCCGAAGGTCCCGACATCCGGCGCTGCGCGGGCGGGGCGCGTCGCCGGGCACAGCCTGCCGGCAGGAGGACTGTCGTGTTCGTCCGTCCGCGGCGGCGCCGGCCGGCCGGGCCGCGGTCCAGCCGCCCGGTCGCCTGGCTTCGCCCTCACGGTGCTGGTGTCGATCGCGGCACGGTTCTTCGCACTGTCCTTTGTGGATGTAAGCAACGACGCGATCGCGCTCGATGTCTCGGCTGTGGCCGCGCTGGCGATTAGCCTGGTGCGCCGTCTGGGTAAGGCGATCCCGGGCCACGGGCCGGCGAGTCGGTGATACCGCGCCCCGTCGCGGTACTCAGCCCGGTGTGGGCTGGCCGCCGTCACGCTCGATCAGGATGGTGAGCATGTTGGTGATCTGCTGCAGCCCGGCCGCCTGCGCGTCCAAGACGCCACGGACCGCGAGGAAGTTCCGGTCCACCTGATCGAACCGGGCGTCCACATTCACGAAGCGGGCGTCCACCTGATCGAACCGGGCGTCCACATTCACGAAGCGGGCGTCCACACTCTCGAAGCGGGCGTCCACATGCTCGCGGAAGTCGCTCACCTCGCTCCGGAGGTCGGCGAGGTCGGCGCGCATCGCGTTGAAACTCGCGGTCGTGGCCCGCTTGAAAGCCCGAAACTCGATGCGGTACTCGCTCACGTCCCGGTCCGCCCCACCCGCCAACACGCGAACCGCGGCGGCGTCCTGCTCAGCCGCCCGCACCCGCCAGGAAAGATCTCGTACCTCGCCCTCAAGCGCGCTCACACGGTCCCCCAGGTCCTCCGGTTCAGTCATACGGACGAGCGTACCCCCACCGAGCCCGCTCCGCCGCCCCGTCTCGCACACACATCTTGAGCGTGTCCCGCCCGGGCACCGGCCGGTCCGGTGACGGCGCCGGTCGTCCATAGTGGACGAGGCGGAGCAGCACCATCACGCCTCAGTGGGTGTTGGCCCGGAGCAGGACGAGCGCCTGCCGCACTCCGCCGGCGGCCGCCTCCAGCGCCTGCCGCGCGGCATCCACCGGCACATCGGCAAGCAGGGTCACCAGTGCGACCCGGCAGTCGCCGCCGGCCTGCTCCGCGGCCAGCGCGCAGGTGCTGGGATCCAGGCCGGTCGCCTCGGTCAGGATCCGCACCACCCGGCCGCGCAGCTTGGCGTTGCTACCGGCGACCGCGACCATCAGGTTGGAGTAGGTGCGCCCCAGGCGCACCATCAGGGCGGTGGAGAACGCGTTGAGCACCAGCTTCTCGGCGGTACCGGCCTTCATCCGGGTGGAGCCGGCGATCGCCTCCGGGCCGGTCGACACTCCGATGTGGACATCCACCTCCGCGCGCGCTCCCGGATTCGCCGAGACCAGAACCGTACCGGCGCCACGCGACCGGGCCGCCCGCAGCGCGCCGACCACGAACGGGGTACGCCCGCTGGCCGACAGCCCGATCGCGACATCTCCCGCCGCCAGGACGGCCCCCTCGGCCGCCCCGGCCGCCTCGTCGTCCTCGACGTTCTCCACCGGCCGCTCCATGGCCGGCGCGCCGCCCGCCGGGTGAGCCACCACCAGCTCCGGATCGAGCGCGTAGGTGGGTACCAGCTCTACCGCGTCCAGCACCGCGATCCGGCCCGAGGTACCGGCACCGAAGTAGTGCACGCGGTGCCCGGCGCGCAGCGCGCCGTGGGCGAGGTCCACCGCGGCCGCCACCGCGGGCAGGACCTCCCGTACCGCGCCGGGAACCTTGGCGTCCTCGTCATTGATCAGCCTGAGCATCTCGAGCGTGCTGCGCAGATCGATGTCGAGCGTGGCTTGGTTACGCTCCTCCGTGGGGGCGAGCAACCACATCCCGGTCTGAGTGGGCCCGCCCGGGCCGGGATGCGCGCCATCTGGGGGCAACGCGTCGGGGCGCGGCACGTGATCGATTGGCTCGGGGGGACGCGGCACGATAGAAACTTTCCAACCTTGCGCCTTCTGCGTCAATGCTTGACACAGAACGGGCCGGTCGGTAGCTTTGCGCCTCATCGATCCCCTCTGCGAGATCGATGATCTGCCGCTGCTAGCGAAGCGGAGGACTGCCCATGTCCGTAAGCCGTCGCGGGTTCCTCACCGGCGTCGCCGGTGCAGCAGTCAGCGCACCCGCCCTTACCAGCCTCAGCAGCCAGCCCGCCGCCGCCGCCGACCCCTCAGCCGCGCACGGGGGGCGGCCGCGGGTCCGGACCGGCCTGGACGTGCTCATCGCGTCGAACTACGCCGCCCTCAGCGGCCAGCGCGTCGGCATCATCACCAACCCCACCGGGATCCTGCCCGACTGGACCCACGAGGTCGACGTCATGCACGCCGACGCCAACATCAACCTGGTCGCCGTCTTCGGCCCGGAGCACGGTTTCCGCGGCACCGCACAGGCCGGCGGGTCGCAGGGCTTCTACAACGACCCGCGCACCGGCCTGCCCGTCTACGACACCTACAACTCCAGCGGTCAGGCGCTCGCCAACATCTTCACCGCGTCCACTGTGGATACGGTGGTCTTCGACATCCAGGACGTCGGTGCCCGGTTCTACACCTACATCTGGACGATGTACGACTCGATGGTCGCCGCCGCGATGGCCGGCAAGCGGTTCGTCGTACTGGACCGGCCCAACGCCACCTCCGGACGGCAGGCGCTCGGACCGGTACTGCACCCGGCCTGGTCCACCTTCGTCGGCCGCAAGCCGATCTCGCAGTTGCACGGCATGACCGCGGGCGAGCTCGCCCAGCTGTTCAACGGCGAGTGGGTGGCCGGCGACGCGGGCCGGCCGGTCGACCTGTCCATAGTGGAGATGGAGGGCTGGTCTCCGGACATGTACTTCGACGAGACCGGGCTGCCCTGGGTACCGCCATCGCCGAACATGCCCACTGTGGACACAGCGGTCGTCTACTCGGGTACCTGCATGTTCGAGGGGACGCAGGCCTCGGAGGGGCGTGGCACCTGCCGGCCGTTCGAGATGATCGGCGCGCCGTACGGCGACTACCGCTGGCGGGACGCGCTGACCGCGATGCAGCTGCCCGGCGCCGCCTTCCGGGAGAACTACTTCACCCCGACGTTCAGCAAGTTCACCGGGCAGACCGTCGGCGGGGTGGAGCTGTACGTCACCGACCGGGTCAGCTACGACCCGATCCGTACCGGCATCGCGATGCTGGTGACGCTGCGGCAGGTGTACCCGGCCGGCTTCGCCTGGCGGCCCGACCTGTGGATCGACAACCTCACCGGCTCCGACTACGTACGCACCAGCATCGATGCCGGTAAGAGCACCGACGAGGTGGTCGCCGGCTGGCAGGCCGAACTGAACGACTTCCGCGCACTACGCGAGAGGTACCTCATCTACTGGAGAGGACCGCGATGACCCTTCGACGCAGGCTGTGTGCCGCGGCTGTGGCCGCGACCATGGGCGCCTTCGCCCTCGCATCGGCACCCGCGCGTGCGGCCGACCCCGACATCCCCAACACCGGCGCACCGCCCACGGTGACCGCGGCCGATATCCACTTCACCAACGACACCCTGCGCGACGGCACCGCCGCGGATGCCGGTCTGGTGCAGGGGTACGTCGACCGGATCGCCACCGACATCGCCGGATACCTGAATCCCTCGCCCACCTTCCCCGAGTACGCCGGAGCCGTCGCGCTGGCCGCGCACAACGGAGTGATCGTGGCGAATGACGCCGCCGGCTACGCGTTGCGCTACGCCGACGACAAGCCGACGCAGCTGCCACCCGACCAGTGGATCCCGATGCGCCAGGACACCATCTTCGACCTGGCTTCGATGACCAAGCTGTTCACCGCGATCGCGGCGGTACAGCAGATCGAGGCCGGCCGGATCGACCTGAACGCACCGGTCGCCCAGTACATCCCGGCGTTCGCCGCGAACGGCAAGGCCGGCATCACCATCCGGAACCTGCTCACCCACACCTCCGGCCTGCCCGCCGACCCGAACCCGTCGCTGTGTACGTACGCCACCAACGACCAGCAGTGGGCCGCCGTCTACGCGGTAACGCCGTTCGCCCCGCCGGACACGGCATACCTGTACAGCGACATGAACATGATGGTGCTCGGCAAGGTGATCGAGACGGTCACCGGGCAGACCCTCGACCAGGTGATCGCGCAGCGCATCACCGGCCCGCTGGGCCTGACCGACACCATGTTCAACCCACCGGCCTCGCTCAAGCCGCGGATCGCCGCGGAGGAGTACCAGCCGTGGACCGGACGCACCATCGTCTGGGGCACCGTCCACGACGAGAACGCGTACTGCGTCGGCGGTGTCTCCGGGCATGCCGGCCTCTTCTCCACCACACACGATCTCGCCATCCTGTCGCAGGCCCTGCTCGACGGCGGGCAGTACCTGCACACCCGGATCCTGTCCGAGGATTCGGTACGGCTGCTGTTCTCCAACTACAACCAGGCGTTCCCGGGTGACTCGCACGGGCTGGGTTTCGAGCTGGACCAGCGCTGGTACATGGACGGGCTCAACTCCCCCGTCTCGGCCGGGCACACCGGATACACCGGCACCTCCATCGTGCTGGACCCGCTGGCCCACTCGTTCGTCATCCTGCTGACCAACCGGGTGCACCCCAGCCGCAACTGGGGCAGCAACAACCCGTCCCGGCGCGCGGTCGCCCGCGACCTGTCGCTGGCGCTGCCGGTACGCCCAGCGCAGGGACCGACCGACTGGTTCTCCGGCGCGAACGACAACACCACGACCACACTGCGGTTGCCGCTCGCGGTACCGGCCGGTGGGGCACAGCTGACCTTCGATCTCTGGTACGACACCGAGGAGACCGACTTCGGCTACCTGGAGGCGTCGGCTGATGGTGGCACCACCTGGCAACGGGTACCGCTCTCGCTGCGGGTAGGCGCCGACACGTGGCAGACCGACGGCTCGTTCGCCGGCTTCGAGGGCCGGCAGTGGCTGCACGCGGCCGCCGCACTGCCCGCCGGTACCACCGACGTGCGCTGGCGGTACCGCACCGATCCGCTGTACCTGGGCCGCGGCGTGTACGTCGACGGCGTGCACGCGGTAGGTGTGGACGGCCTGCTCTTCGACGACAACCGGCCGACCGACGCGATCAAGTTCCAGCCGTCCGGCTGGACCCAGTCCAGCACATGACCCGAGGTGACACCGTGGCGCGAGCTCGGCTAGTTTTCAGCCATGGCTCGTAGCCGCGGTCCCGGTGCCGGGGCGGCGCCGGGACCCCTCGCGATGCCCGGCG
>JAFMQQ010000833.1 GCA_017354595.1 Micromonosporaceae bacterium | reverse complement strand
ACATCGGGCTGGGCTCCGCCGCACTCGTGACCACCGGGTTGGACCGGTTGGCCGACCGGCTCGGCCAGGCCGACCTGGTCGGCCGGTCCGCCCTGGCCACGCCGATCCTGCTGGTGGCGGTCCTCGGCGGGTACGCGCTGCTGCTGGTGGCCGTGCTGCTGGGCGAGGACCGGCGGGCCGAGGTGGCGTTGCTGCGGGCGCGCGGTGGTGCCCGCCTGCAGGTCGCCGGGCTGGCTGCCCGGGAGGCCGCACTGGTCGCCTTACCGGCGGCCGTGCTGGTACCGCCACTGGCGACCGAGGGCCTGCGGTACGCCGGCCGGCTGCCGGTGCTCGCCGGCGGCACGCTGCACCTGGTCCCGCGGTTGGATTGGCTGACCTGGTTGGTCGCGGTACTGGCCGTGGTCGGGTGCATGGTCGCGATGGTGGCGCCGGTACTGCGCCACGGGGGAACGTACGTCGCCGAGCTCACCGGCCGGTCCCGGGCCGGGCGGTGGGCGGTGGCGCAGCGGATCGGCCTCGACCTCGCCCTGGTCGCACTCGCCGGGCTCGCCTGGCTGCAGCTGCGCCTGTACTCCTCGCCACTGGCCGCGGCCCGCGCCGGCGGCACGCTCGGCATCGATCCGCTGCTGGCCGCCGCCCCGACCCTCGGCGTGCTGGCCGGAGCGGTCCTGGCGCTGCGGCTGCTGCCGCCGCCGCTGGCCCGCCTCGGCGAATGGTTCCTCAATGGACGGTCCTGGACCGCTGTCACGCTCGGGATCTGGCACGCGGGACGCCGCCCGCACCGCGGCCCGGCGCTGCTGCTCGCGCTCGCGGTCGGGGCCAGCACCGTGGCCTGGTGCCTGGCTGGCACCGCGGACCGCTCCGCCACCGACCAGGCCGACCACGCGACCGGGGCGGACCTGCGGCTGGTGGAGCAGAGCGCGTACCCGCCGGCGGATCGGGCCCGGCAGGTGGCCGGGCTGCCCGGTGTGGACCGGGTCCTGCCGGCCTGGCACGAGGAGACCGAGCTGGGCACCGAGGAGGAGCCGACCTCAATGGTCGCGCTCGACGCGGCCACCGCGGCCCCGGTGGTACGGCTGCGCGCAGACCTCGCCGGCGGCTCGCCCTCCGGTGTCTTCGCCGCGCTGGCCGGCGCCCGTACCGTCGCACCAGGCATCGATCTGCCCGCGGGCCAGCGGCTGTCCGGAGAGGTGCGTACCAAGACCGACGGCGGCCCGGTCAGCACGACCGCGGTGCTGGCCGGGCCGGGTGGCGGGTACCGGCAGGTCCCGCTCGGGGTCAGCAGCAACGGCCAGCCGCTGCGGTTCGCGGTGGCGTTGCCCACCGACCTGACCTCGCCGAAGCTGGCCGGCTTCCTGGTTGACGCGACCGGGCCGCCGGAGCTTTCGGTCAGCTGGCAGCTGGACTCGTTGCGCGTGGGCGGAGCGCCGACCGCTGACCCGGCCGGCGGATGGCAGGGGCATGACCAGAACGGTGACCCGATCACGGCCCAGTTCGACGGCGGTCAGCTCTCGGTCCAGCACCGGGCCGTGGCTGGACTCGGGCGGGTGCACCTGGTGGTCGCGCCGGCGGCGAAGTCAGGACCGGTACCCGTGGTGGCCACACCGCAGGCGCTCTCCGCGCTGCACGCGCACCCCGGGGACCAGACCCGGCTCTCCTTCGACGGCGGGGATGCCGGCGTCCGTCTCATTAGGACAGTCGATGCGGTTCCGGGTACCGCCGATGCCTCCGCGCTGCTGGTCGACCTGCCGTCGCTTGCCAGCTCGCTATTCCAGCAGTACGGATTCGTCAAGGATCCGCAGGAGTGGTGGGTCTCCACCCGCCCGGCGCAGGCGGCGGCCGTGGCGGCCGCGGCACAGCGCCTGGCCGGAGTCGAGGTGCTCGACCGGCGGGCGGCGGCCGACGACGCCCGGCACGATCCGTACGGCGTGGCCGCCCGGGCCGCGCTGTTCGCCGCGGCACTGGGCGCCGTGGTACTGGCCGCGATCGGCATCGCCGTGGACGTACGGGCCACCGCCCGGCAACGCGCCACCGAGCTGACCGTCCTGCACACCCTCGGCGCCGGCCCGCGGCTGCTGGCGCGTGCCCTCGTCGCGGAGCAGACCCTGCTCGCCGGC
>JAFMQQ010000198.1 GCA_017354595.1 Micromonosporaceae bacterium | reverse complement strand
CAGGACCGCGCGGTGGCGGCCGCCTTCGGCATCGACCACCAGCGGCTGGGACTGCTGCTGGGTGGCATGGCCGGCGCCAGCGCCGCGGTCGCCGGCGCCGTCTTCGCGCTGGGCAACAGCATCACCCCGGCCACCCCGTACGACTGGTTCGGAACCGTCTTCGCGGTGGTGATTCTGGGCGGCATCGGCAACCTGCTCGGCACCCTGCTGGCCGGGGTCGGCGTCGGCGTGCTCTCCGGTCTGGTCTCCGCGATCTGGTCACCCTCCACCGAGCCCTTCGTGTTGTTTCTCGCCATCGTCCTCGCCCTGCTGCTGCGCCCGCAGGGCCTGTTCACCAGGCGCGTGACATGAGGAAGCTGGCGGTTCTGGTCGTCGTGGCGGTGGCGCTCGGCATCGCGTTCCGGTTCAACGGCGCCATCGGCCTGCCCGAGTACGACGTGACGCTCGGCGCCGTCGTACTGTTCTGGGCGGCCCAGGCGACGAGCTGGAATATCCTTTCCGGGTACGCCGGCTACTTCAGTTTCGGCCAGGGTGCCTATGTCGCGGTGGGCGCGTACGCGATGGCGGTGTACACCGGCCGGCACGGCGGCAACTTCCTGGCCAGCATCGTGATCGGTGGCGTGCTCGGTGGGGTACTCGCCGCGGCGGTGGGTTTCGTCGCCTTCTGGCGATCGCTGCGCGGTGAGATCTTCGCGCTGCTGACCCTCGCCGTGCCGTTCATCCTCGCCGCGTTCGCCCGGATCAACGGATCGATCGACGGCGGGCAGGGCACCACGCTGCCGGTACCGTCCTATCCGGACTGGCTGGGCAGCTTCCAGCAGTTGCTCTTCCTGCTCAACCTGGTGGTCGCCACGCTCGCGGTCGGCGCGGCGCTGGCGATCCACGAGTCCCGCTTCGGGCGCGGGCTGTCCGCCATCCACGACGGTGAGGACGCGGCCGAGGTGCTGGGCGTACCGACGCTGCGGTACAAGATGCTGGCGATCGTCTGCAGTGGAGTGTTGGGTGGTCTCTCCGGTGCGGTCTTCGGCATGCAGATCGGCCATGTCGCCGTGGAGAGTGTCTTCGGCCTGACCGTACCGCTGTTCGTCATCGTCATCAGCGTGCTGGGCGGTCGCCGGCACTGGCTGGGCCCGGTGGTCGGCGCGCTGCTGGTCGTGGTGCTACAGGACCGGCTGACCGCGGGCGGCCAGGACGCCACCAGGGACATCATCCTCGGTGCGCTGCTGGCCGCGCTGGTGGTCGTGGCGCCGGCCGGCCTGTACGGCCGGCTGCGCGCGCACCCGTGGTGGGCGCTGTTCACCCTGGTGCTGGTCTATTCGGCGCTGAGCCTCACCGACTACTGGGACCAGCTGGACATGGTGCTCTACTCAATGCTCGCCGCCGCCGGCGTATCCATTGTGGTGGGTTGGCTGCACGGGCGGGGCTGGCTGCGCCGGCGCGGGCCGTCGCTGCCCGCACAGCGGCCGGCCGAACAGCCGGCGGTCGCGCCGGAGCCACCGGCGGCACAGTCTACTATGGACGGTGATCGGGTGCTCGTCGACTGCCAGGCTGTCACCCGGGACTTCGGTGGGGTACGGGCGCTGGAGGACGTGACGCTGAAGGTGCGCGCCGGGGAGATCGTCGGGCTGGTCGGGCCCAACGGCTCCGGCAAGACCACCCTGGTGAACCTGCTCTCCGGCGTACTGCGGCCGACCAGGGGCCGGATCCGCATCGCCGGCGCCAGCATCGGCCGGCTGGCACCGCACCGGGTGGCGCACACCGGGGTGGCGCGCACGTACCAGATCCCCAAGCCGTTCGCCTCGATGACGGTGCTGGACAACGTCGCGATGGCGGTGATGTTCGGGCGGCGGGCGGCCGGACTGCACGCCGCCCGTACGCTGGCCCGGCAGCACCTGGCCACGGTACGGCTGGAGCACCTCGCCGACGCCCACCCGGCCGCGCTGAACCTGCACCAGCGGCAGCTGCTGGAGATGGCGCGCGCCATCGCCGCCGAGCCGGCGGTGCTGCTGCTGGATGAGGCGCTCGCCGGGCTCAACCCGGCTGAGATCGACGACGCCGTCGCCGTGATCCGGCGCATCCACCACAGTGGAGTATCGATCGTCATCGTCGAGCACCTGCTCCGGGTGCTCAGCCAGCTCGCCACCCGGATCGTGGTACTCAACCACGGCGTGCTCATCGCCGACGGCGAACCCGCCGCCGTGCTCGCCGACCCGGTCGTGGTCCGGGCCTACCTCGGGAGGCAGCGTGCTTGAGGTGCGCGGGCTCGCCGCCCGCTACGGCGACGCCCCGGCGCTGTCGGACGTCACGCTCTCGGTCGACCCCGGTGAGCTGGTCTGCATCGTCGGGCCCAACGGCGCCGGAAAGACCACCCTCGTGCACACCATCGCCGGGCTGCACCCAGCGGCCGGCGGTACCGTCCACATCGGAGGGACGGACGTGACCGCGCTGCCCGGGCACAAGGTGTGCCAGCACGGCGTGGCGACGGTACCGGAGGGCAGGCGCATCTTCGGCCACATGTCGGTACGGGACAACCTGCTGCTCGGGGCGTACCGGCGCGAGGCGCGCCGGGTGCACCGCCGCACCGAGGGCGAGATATACCAGCTCTTCCCGCGGCTGTCCGAACGTCGCGGGCAGCGCGCCGGCAGCCTCTCCGGCGGCGAGCAGCAGATGCTGGCCATCGGCCGGGCACTGATGGCCAAGCCCCGGCTGCTGCTGCTGGACGAGCCGTCGCTCGGGCTGGCACCGGTCGTGCTGGACGAGGTATTCGACGCGCTCGCCCGGGTCACCGCCTCCGGCCTCGGTGTGCTGCTGGTGGAGCAGGATGTCGAGCGGGCGCTGGACGCCGCCGGCCGCGGGTACCTGCTGATCGAGGGCCGGATCGTGGCCGGCGGTAGCACCGCCGAGCTGCGCGACGCCGACCAGGTACGGCAACGGGTGCTCGGGATGTGACTCTCCACCAGGTCCAGCCGCTGTGCGGGGCGGCGGGTGCGCCGGTGCTGGTCGACCGGCACCCGATCTGTGTCCACTGTGGAGCACCGGCCGGGCCGGACCGGGCTGGCGGGTGGCGGCACGTCGCACCCGGTGCGCCGTACCCGCCGCGCTGGATGACACCGATCACCTGGCCCAGGCTGCGCCGGCTGGCGGGCTATCACGAGTTCGTGGCGCGGTTCGGCTGGGCCGCGAACGAGGTGTCCGAAGTGGACTTCTACCAGGCGATGGACCGGCTGCGCCGGTACCACCGGCGGTTGGCGGCGGTACGCGAGCCTGCCGGCAACCCGTACCTGGAACTGGTGCGGATCCTGCTCGACGGCGGAGTCCGGCCCGGCCTGGCCCGGCTGCTCGACCTGCCCACCCGCCGGCGGGAGCTGGTCACCCGCTTCGCCTGGGCGGTACCCGGGCCGGAGGCGCTGGCCGCGCTGGCCCGGCTCGGTCCGCTGGTGGAAAGCGGCGCCGGTACCGGCTACTGGGCGGCCCTGCTCGCCGGGTCCGGTGTGGACATCGTCGCCTGCGATGCGCAGCCGGCGCCGCCCGGGCGCCAGTGGTACCCGGTGACGACGCTCGATGCGGTGGCCGCGGTACGCCGGCACCGCGACCGTACCCTGCTGCTGTGCTGGCCGCCGTACGACAGCGACGCCGCGGGGTACGACGCGCTGCGCGGGTGCCGTGGCGAGATGTTTGTCTACATTGGAGACGCCCCGGTCGGGGACGGGCCGGACGGCGCGACCGGTACGCCCCGGCTGCACCGGGAACTGGCGCTGAACTGGGCCCCGGTGGCGACCGTACCGCTACCCAACTGGCCCGGCCTGCGCGACCGGCTGACCCTCTACCGCCGCGCCCCGGTACGCCGGCCGCACACCGTACGGGACCGGTGCGACGAGTGCCGCCGCTTCGTGCCCACCGGCACGATCGGGCGGTGTGCCTGGTGCCGGCGCAGGCACCCGGTTCCACTGACGCTGCGGGCGGGCGAGCACCGGCTGGAGTACCCGCAGCAGGTCCTCGACTCCATGCCACCGGCCCTGGTTGCCGCGTTGCAGAACAGCCGCAACCGGCTGCCCAGCGCCCGAGAGGGAGAGTAGCCAGACGTTCCCGTCCGGATCCCGCGTTGGAGGCCACTGTGGACACTGCCGTCGCCGCACTGACGCTCGCAGCCCTGAGCTCCCGATTGTCGGCGTCAACCTCGGCTGCTCATGGCACTCCTGCGGCTCGTGCTCGCCGACGCATATGCCGATGCTGCAACGATCAAAACCGCGATCAACGTTGCCGGCCCATGACAGCATCAAGCCAGATCAAGCACCACACCGAACTCCGAAGCATCCCTAGCCGAGGCCGGCTCTGGTCAGCTGGGCCACCTCGTTCCCGGTCAGGCTCAGGGCGGCCGCGGCCACGTTCTCCTCCAGGTGGTCCACCGAGCCGGTACCCGGGATCGGCAGGATCGACGGCGAGCGGGCCAGCAGCCAGGCGAGTACCACCTGCCGCGGCGTCACCCCGTGCGCCTGCGCGATCTCCCGTACCGTCGCGTTGCGGTCCAGGTCCTGGATCGGCGCCCAGGGCAGGAAGACCATCTGTTCCTGCTCGCACAGGTCCACCAGCGACTCCGACTGGCGATCGTCCACATTGTACCGATTCTGGATGGAGACGATCGGGGTCAGCCGCTGCGCCTGGCGCAGTTGCTCTTCAGACACATTGGACAGTCCAATGTGGCGGATCTTCCCCTGTTCCTTCAGCTGGAAGATCGCACCGAGCGAGTCCTCAAACGGCACCTTCGGATCCGGCCGGTGCCACTGGTACAGCGGGATCTGCTCCAGGCGCAGCCGGCGCAGGCTGCCCTCGCACGCCTCCACCAGGTGCTCGGGCCGGCCGTTGACCGGCCACTTCCCCGGCCCGGTGCGCTCCAGCCCGCCCTTGGTCGCGATGACGAGGTCATCCGGGTACGGGTACAGCGCCTCGGCGATCAGCTCCTCGCTGATGTGCGGACCGTACGAGTCGGCGGTGTCGATGAAGTTGACTCCCAGCTCGACCACGCGGCGCAGTACCGCCTTGGCTTCGTCGCGGCTCTTCGGCTCGCCCCAGACGCCGGGGCCGGTTATCCGCATGGCACCGAAGCCGAGCCGGTTGACGGTCAGGTCGCCGCCCACGTCGATACTGCCGGCGGCTTTGGCGTTCTGATCAGGCATGGATCTACCCTCTCATGCCGGCCTCGCGACCGCCTTCTCAGGGTGATCCGCCACGCGACCGGCGAACGCCACGGTTCCGCCGACACTGGCGTCCGTGGTCGAGTCACACGGATCAACTGGCCGGGATGGAGATGGCCGCAAGGAAGGTCGACTCGCCAGCAGTCGCAACCGCTCGAACCAATCGCCGTCGCCAATCGGAGACCGGCATCGACGAAGGTCAGAGAACATCTGGCCGCAATGGTGATGTCGACCAATGCAGCCAGCTGTAACGTCCCGCAGGATCGTGGCGTGCATGGGGAGGGGTGTCGACATGATGGACCGTATTGGTGGGCAGCCATGGACGGTACGCTCGCTCTTCGGCCGGCGTTACGTACTCGACACCTACCAGCGCGAATACGAGTGGAAGAGAGCCCACTTACAGGATCTGATCAATGACCTGACCACTCATTACTTGAGCCAGCGCAAGCCCGAGCACGAGTTGCGGGACGTGGCGACGTTTGAGCCCTACTTCCTCGGACCGATCATCACCCACCATGCGCCGAACCAGACGATCATCGTCGATGGCCAGCAGCGGCTGACGACTCTCATGCTGCTGCTGGTCTGGCTGCACCGGCTACAGGCCGACCGTGACGACGCGGTACCCGCGCTCGACACGCTGATCGTCTCCGACCACTTCGGGCACTCGGAGTTCGCCGTTGAGGATCCGGTCATGCCGCGCCGGCCGGTGCTTTCGGCCCTGCTCGGTGGCCACGACGTAAGGCTGGACCGTGCACTTACCACGTCCGAGAAGAATCTGGTCGCGCGGTACACCGACATCGACGAGCTATTCCCGGTCGATGTGCAGGACGATGATCTGCCATTCTTCATCTACTGGCTGCTCGACCGGGTGGTGCTGGTGGAGATCTCCACCAGGGATTCCGCCTTCGCGGTCGAGGCATTCGAGACGATGAACGACCGTGGTATGCGGCTGGGCGCCGCCGACCTGCTGAAGAGCTTCCTGCTCAACAGCGCCCGCCCGGCCGACCGGCCACAGATCAACCACCTCTGGC
>JAFMQQ010000832.1 GCA_017354595.1 Micromonosporaceae bacterium | reverse complement strand
GGACGCCCCGGACTCCAGGCGGCGCTGTCCGACCTCGATCCGGGGGACGGGTACCTGGGCGCGCTGTGCGTACTGACCCCCGACCCGGTACCGGTCGCACAACGGTGGTACGCGGAGACCATCCGGTGATCGGGTGGCGCCCGCTGCGGCGGCGGCGATCGTCTTCCAGTCCACAGTAGACACATGTGATCGCGGCGGGTCAAGCGGCTGAACCGGTGAGATCAACCGTGCCGGGCGAGGTTGCCCAATTAGCGACCTCGGAAACCTTCACTCATGGCGAACCATCTACATATACTGCTCGGATCACGCCAAGGGACGGGATGATGGCCAAGGGTACCGCATGCACGGACGGCCCTACCGCACCGACTCATCGGGTCTGACATGCCCAGATCCACGGTTGTCTACGGATTCGCCGACGCCGCACAGCAGTACCCGCAGCACCCGGCGGTCCTCGGTGCCGGCCCGCCGACAAGCTACGCGGCACTGGCCGCCGCTGCCGGCGGCTACGCCGAACTGCTCACCGGGTCCGGCGTCCGCCCGGGCGACCGGGTCGGGCTGCTGACACTCCACGGTGGACAGACCATCGCCGCCATCCTGGGTACCCTGGCCGCCGGCGCCGGGTACGTGCCACTGGACCCCGCGTTCCCGGTGTCACGGCTGGCCCGGATGGTCGGTGACGCCGGCGTCGGTACGCTGCTGTGCGACCCGGCACACGAAGGACTGGCCGGCCGGCTGCGACCGGCCGGCGGTCGGCTGCTACCCGCCGGTGAGGTCCCACCCCGGCCCCTGCGCCCGGTGCCCGTCGATGCCGGCGCGCTGGCGTACGTGCTGTTCACCTCCGGTTCCACCGGCCGACCGAAGGCGGTCGGGCAGACGCACCGCAACCTGCTGCACGTGGTACGCAACCAGATCGCCGCGCTGGCGCCGGGTCCGGCCGACCGGCTCAGCCTGCTCGCCTCGTTCAGCTTCGACGCGGCCATCCCCGACCTCTACCCCGCGCTGCTGACCGGCGCCGCGGTGGTACCGGTGGACCTGCGCTCGCTCGGCCTGTCCGAGGCGATCGACGAGCTTTCCCGGCAGTCGGTCACCATCTACCACTCCACGCCCACGGTGTACCGGCACCTGCTCGCGGCGTTGTGCGGTCGCCGGCTACCCGCGGTCCGGACGGTGCTGCTCGGCGGGGAGCAGGCGACCTACGAGGACGTACGGCGAGGTGCGCAGCGGTTCGCACCGGACTGCGTCTTCGTCAACGGGTACGGGTCGACCGAGGTCACCTTCGCGGCGCAGTACCAGATCCGGGCCGGCCAGTTGCCCCCGGGCCGGACCGGGCCGTTGCCGATCGGTGCCGCGCTGCCCGGCTTCCAGCTCACGGTGGCCGAGGGGACCGGCGAGCTGCACGTCCGCAGCCGGTACCTGGCGCCGGGGTACCTCAACCAGGACAGCGACCGGTTCACTGTGGACCCGGACGGCACGCCCCGGTACCGCACCGGTGACCTCGGCACCGCCGGGCCGGAGGGCACCCTGGTCTGCCTCGGCCGGCTGGACCGGCAGGTGAAGGTCCGCGGGGTACGGGTGGAACCGGCCGAGGTGGAGGCGGTGCTGGCCGGCCTGCCGGGGGTCGGCGCCGTGCGGGTCATCGTCCGCGACGGCGACCTGCTCGGGTACGCCTGCCCGGCGGGCAGCGCGTCGCTGGACGGGCCCCGGCTGCGCACCGCGCTCGCCGGCCAGTTGCCGGAGCAGCTTGTCCCGCGTGCCATCATCGTGTTACCGGGGCTGCCGCTGACGGTGACGGGGAAGGTCGACGAGCTGGCCCTGCCGCCACCGGCCGGCAGCGAGCTTGGCCAGCCGGCGCCGGACGGGGTGGCGCGTACCCCGACCGAGCGCGCGGTTCACGACCTCTGGTGTGCGGTGCTCGGCGCGGAGCGGGTCGACCGGAGCGCGAGCTTCTTCGATGCAGGAGGTGACTCGCTACGGCTGGGACAGGTCCAGGCGGGCTTAGCCGACCGGCTCGGCGTCCGGGTCGGCATGGCGGACTTACTGGCGTACCCGACGATCGCGGCGCTCGCCGGCCGGCTCGACCGCACCCCGCCGGCCGGGCCGGCGGCCGGGAACCCGGCCGGCAC
>JAFMQQ010000029.1 GCA_017354595.1 Micromonosporaceae bacterium | reverse complement strand
ATCCGGCGCAGCGGGGCGGTGTGGCGCCGGCCGCGTCGGCCCTGCCCGGCAACCAGGCTGTGGGCCAGCTGCCCACCCACCAACCGGCTGCCGGGCCGACCCCGACCCGCGCCCACTGCACCAGGCCGGCCTTCACCACCTCGGAGCATCAGGGCGGGTGGAACACCCAGGGCTACTTCGTCTACAACGACATGTGGAACGACTCGGTGCCGCTCGGTCCGCAGACGCTCTATGCGTGCGCATATAACGACTGGTACGTGGTATCCAACCAGACCGACAGCGCCGGCGCGGTCAAGACGTACCCGAACGTGCACAAGGACTTCAATGAACCGGCGATCAGTTCGCTCGCCACCCTCACCAGCAGCTTCGCCGCCACCGCGCCGCGGGTCGGGATCTACGATGTCGCCTTCGACATCTGGACCAACGGGGTCGCCACCAGCAACTCGACCGAGATCATGATCTGGACCGAGAACTTCCACCAGGTACCGTCCGGCGACAAGGCGAAAACGGTGACGTTGAGCGGCCGCAGCTACGACGTGTACCGCACCTCCAACGGCCACTACCTCGCATTCGTCCCGAAGTCCGTCATCCGGTCCGGCACCCTCAATGTGCTGGAGCTTCTCAAGTGGACGATCGCACAGGGCTTCCTTGCCACCAACTCCACCCTCGGTCAGGTCGACTACGGAGTCGAGATCGTCGACACCGGTGGCCGGAGCCAGACGTTCTCCTTTACCAACTTCTCCCTGACCAGCAGCTGACCTGCCGGTTGCTAACAGCCGAGGGCGAGCGCTCGACCACGTAGGGTGAGTCTGGCCGCGACCCGGCGGCATGCCGGCGGGATGAAAGACTAGGCCCGTGTACGACTTCGACGTGCTAGTGCTCGGCTCGGGGCCGGGTGGGCAGAAGGCCGCGATCGCGGCGGCGAAACTGGACCGGCGGGTGGCCGTGGTGGAGCGGCGGCACATGCTCGGCGGCGTCTGCATCAACACCGGCACCATCCCCAGCAAGACCCTGCGCGAGGCCGTGCTCTACCTCAGCGGGCTGTCCCAGCGGGAAATGTACGGGCAGAGCTACCGGCTCAAGGACGACATCACCGTCGCCGACCTCGCCGCCCGTACCCAGCACGTGATCGGCCGGGAGATCGATGTGATCCGCAGCCAGCTGGCCCGCAACCGGGTCCGGCTGCTCACCGGTACCGGCCGGTTCAGCGACCCGCACACCATCTGCGTCGCCGACGATGGCGGGCGGGAGACCAAGGTGACCGCGGAGAAGATAATCCTGGCCACCGGTACCAGGCCGGCCCGCCCCGCCAGCGTCGACTTCGACGAGCGCACGATCATCGACTCCGACGGCATCATCAACCTGGAACGGATCCCGCGCTCGATGGTGGTGGTCGGCGCCGGGGTCATCGGGATCGAGTACGCGTCGATGTTCGCCGCCCTCGGCACCAAGGTGACCGTGGTCGAGCGGCGGGAACGGATGCTGGAGTTCTGCGACCTGGAGATCATCGAGGCGCTGAAATACCACCTGCGCGACCTGGCCGTGACGTTCCGGTTCGGCGAGTCGGTCGCCTCGGTGCAGCGGCACCCGAAGGGCGCCATCGCGGTGCTGGAGAGCGGGAAGCGGATCGCCGCGGACACCGTGATGTACTCGGCCGGCCGGCAGGGTACCGCGGGCGCGCTGGCGCTGGAGAACGCCGGGCTGGCGGCGGACGACCGCGGCCGGATCAGCGTGGACGAACACTTCCAGACCTCGGTACCGCACGTGTACGCGGTCGGCGACATCATCGGCTTCCCGGCGCTCGCCTCCACCTCGATGGAGCAGGGGCGCAATGCCGCGCTGCACGCCTGTGGCGAGCCGCTGCACCACGTGCACCCGTTGCAGCCGATCGGCATCTACACGATCCCGGAGATCAGCTTTGTCGGGCGTACCGAGGACGAGCTGACCGACTCGCGGGTCCCGTTCGAGGTGGGCATCTCCCGGTACCGGGAACTGGCCCGCGGGCAGATCATCGGCGACTCGTACGGGATGCTGAAGCTGCTCGTCTCGCCGGAGGACCGGTGCCTGCTCGGCGTGCACGTCTTCGGTACCGGCGCCACCGAGCTTGTCCACATCGGACAGACGGTGATGGGTTGCCGTGGCACCGTGGACTATCTGGTCGACGCGGTCTTCAACTACCCGACCCTGGCCGAGTCGTACAAGGTTGCGGCGCTGGATGCGATGAACAAGATGCGGGAGATCGCGCGGCTGGACGACGAGCCGGAGACTAGGGGTGCACCGGTCGCGGAAGTGCCGGCCCAGCCGGCGCCGAAGGCCCGGTCGCGGAAAGCGGCCAGCGACTGAGCCACGGCAGGCGTCCTGTATGGACACTCCAGCGGAGTGGCACCCCGACAGGTCTAGTAGTCGCTCGGCCGGAAGGCGGCGCCCACGATCGAGGCGGGTCGCGCACTGTCCAGACCGGGCCGGGCGACGTTGAGCGGGCCCGAGGTATTGCTGGCAATGTACGACGAGCGCAAGTGGGAGATGAGGTCGTACGCCTGCTTGAAGCCTTCCACCAGCCGCACGTCGTTGGCCTCGGTGTCTGAGTCCAGCCTGCCGATGGCATCGGCGATGTTGACCGCGACCTCCTGCGCGGTCGGCGCAGATAGATCTGTCTGCCGTTCGACCGGTTGGTTAGGGACCAGACCCTGACCCAGCGTGCCTGCGATGCTGAGTGTGGTGCCGAGGACGAGCACCGTTCCTGCCGTGCCGGCGGTCAGCACCGTCCCGATCGACGTGACGATGAGTGTGGCCCATAACGCCGGCTTGGGATTCTTGGTGACGAGGTTGTCCAGCGCCGTCGCCGAGGCGTCGAGCAGTTTCAGCACGGCGTTCCGATGGCGGATGTAATTGATCTTGTTGAGCAGGAGCAGTTCCCGGGCGACCTGCGCGACCGTCCCTTCGTTGAGTGCCACGTTCTGCAGCGGCGACAAGAAGTTGTCGATGAAGTTCTCCTGTAAGGCGCCTACCCAGTAGGTCAGATCGTTGAGTGCGTCACCGATCCGTACCAGTCCCGGGTGCGACGGCGTGAAGTTGCCGGTGCCATCGGCGGTGCCCCCGAAGTTGTTCTGGATGGCGTTCAGCGTGTCGATCATTGCGTTTGCCGCATCGGGATCAGGCGTAAGGTAGCGCTCGAACGCGGGCACGACCCACTCGTAGTAGTCATTGCGGACGGTGTCCATGTACCGCTGGATATCTGTGCTGTTCGGTTCGGCGCTACTGCTCGGGTCCAGGCCCGGATGGTCGGCGGCCCACTGGGACCAGACCGCATCCTTGAAGGAATCCACGTCCTTCAGCGTCTGGTTGATCAACTTCTCCTTGAGCTGAGCCGCCTTGCTGCGCACAGCGGACTCGTATGCCTGCCCGGCGAGTTCGGGCGGGGTTGTGACGTCATCGGTGCCGGCCATGTCGGCCTCCCTCACCCGGGCAGGAGCGGTATGCCGGGGTCCTCGTTCGAGCCCCGGACCGGTGGGTTCGACGCGGGGTCGTGCGGGTCGTGATTGGCCGGGTCGGCCAGGTACAGGCTCAGGATGTTCCTGCTGGCGTTGCCATCAGCCTTCAGGTACGCCTCGATCGCAGTGCGGACGCCTTCGGCGGCTTCCAGTACTGTCTCACCGACTTGAGCGAACCCTTGCTGGATCTCGTCGCGCAGCGTGGCCCATGCCGGACCTACCAAGCCGGACATGCCGTTCCCGTCGGTCGCCCGCTGATATGCCGGTACGTCCTTCTGGAATGCGTCCTCGTCGGACTTGCCGCCGGCCAACAACCGGGTGGCGTCGTAGAAGACATCCGCGATGCGTGGCAGGTGCACATAGGCGACCCGCCACAGGTGGTAGAGGTCGCCCCCGGTCGCCTTCGGTGTTGCCATCCTTCCCCCGAACTCTGACGTGGCTAGTGCGCCGCCGGTCGGCGAACCAGCACGACGACGATCACGACGAGCAGAATCACCCCGGCACCGCCTGCGGCCCACACCCATCTCGGCCAGGCCGGTGGGGCGGTCGGCTCCGCCTGTGGTGGCGCCGGATGGGTGACGTAGACCCGGTTGTTGCCGCTGTCGACCAGGTAGACGGCGCCCACACCAGCCGCCATCGGTCCGAAGTCATGGCGGCCCACCCCGGCGACTGTGTCGAGCCGCTGGCCGCCCCCCAACCGCAGCAGCCCGTCGTAGGCGGTCAGGACGTACACGGTCGCACCGTCGGCCGCGACCCCCAGCACGTTTTCCATAGGTCCCTCCGCCGGCGGCCAGGTAGCCGCGGCGGAGGTGCCCCAGCGCCGACCCTCCGGTGGGCCGGGCTCAGTGATGGTCTCCAGCCGGCCGCCGCGCAGCCGGCGCAGGGCCGATGAACGGTCCACGATCCACAGGTTGCCGGCGCTATCACGGGCAAGGCCGGCCACCACCCCTATGGCGATCCCGGTAGCCGGGCCGCCCGCTGCCGTCAGGCGAATGTTCCCGTCGCCCGCCACCGTGCTGATGCTGCCGTCGGGCCCCACCCGCCGTACCCGCGCATTGTTCGCGTCCCCGAAATAGAGCGTGCCATCGCTGGCAACCGCGAGGCCGACCGGCTGCCCGATCTGTGCGCCGGTGGCGGGGCCACCATCACCGGCGAAGCCGCGGACGCCTGTACCCGCGACGAGCCGGATGCGACCGTCCCGGCCTAACCGGAAGACCCGGAACAGGCCGATGTCGGCGATGTAGAGGCTGGCATCGGGGCCGACGGCGAGGTCGGCCGGCGACGCAAGGTCGAACTGAGTACCCGCTACGCCCTCCTGTACCGCTACCGTCGCCGGCAGGCGGCCGGTGCCCGCCACGGTGCGGATCGTTCCGTCCGGCGCTACCGCACGGACCGTGTGGTTGGACATGTCGCTGATGTAGACCGTGCCATTGTTGGCCACGGCGATGCCGTTGGGGTCGTGGAACTGTGCGTGGCTTGCTGGACCGCCGTCACCTGCCGACCCAGCGACGCCCGTGCCTGCGAAGACAGTGAGCTCTGCGGAGGGCTGAGCCATCGCCGGCGCCGCGGCGAGTGCCGCGGCCACCACGCCGAGCACCACCACCGCACCGATGCGGGTCAGGACGATCGGTCGATACATGCAAGCATATATAGCACACTGTTACTGTAAGATCGCCCTTGGATGAGGTATAGACCGCCATGCGGGAGGCTGAGAACCGGTGCTTGTCACAGCTGTTTCGCCGGACGGCGGGATCCGGGCCAGGATCGGGCGGGCCGGGGACGTCGAGATGACGTTCGTTGGGAGGGCCTACCGGACCTACAACGAGGCGAACCTGGCGCACCAACTCGCACGGCTCGGCGCGCTTGCCTGGGTGGCGTACGACCGTGCGCTTACCGACGAGCACCGAGGTGCGCTGGGCCAGACCGCCGAAGAGTTCGCCGAGCAGGAGCGTCGTCCGAAGGACGATCGACGGCAGCGGTACGACGCGGACCTGGCCGCGGTCGAGGCCGACGGCGCCTCGCCGGACGGGTGGCTGCGGATCCGGGCTCGCGGGATGCTGCGGTGGGACGTCCAGATCTTGTCGGGTGCTCTGCGGCTGCCCATGGTCGAGTTCCTCGCCGAACTCCACGCCGCGGTGCGGGCGCTGTTCGCCGATCGCGAGGTGAAGGCAACCATCGTCAAGGCGAGGTACTACGACCTCGGCATTCCGAGCGCGTGGCGGGATCTGCTCATCGACCCCGATCGGGTGGTACGGTCTGCCGGGTGGGAGGGTCACCCGGTCGGTGTGCATTCTTCGACACCGCCGGGAGGCCTACGACCGCGACCAGGCAGCGGCGGCGCCGCCCGCCGAGTGACTGGCCCGTGACACGTGGGATGACGTCGGTTGGTTCACGCCGGCCCGCAGGCTCGCACTACCTGCTGACGCTATTGACATCCAGGTGAATGCGTCGTTGATTCAGGGCCATGGCAGACAACTCGTCCGCGCCGCGTGCCGGCGGTACTCGGCGCGCATTCCTGTCCACCTCAGCCATCGCTGCGGCGGGCATCCCGTTGCTCGGCGGCGCCGGATCGGCCGCCGCCAGCCCGTTGCCCGGTCCGCCGCCGGACGCGGGCCTGCGTGACCTTCTCAAGCAGATCGATCCCAAGCGGATGGAGGCGACCATCCAGCGCCTCGTCTCGTTCGGCACCCGGCACACCGCCTCCAGCCAGGACGACCCGGTGCGCGGCATCGGCGCGGCGACCAACTGGGTGTACAGCCAGATGCAGGACATCGCGGCCACCTCGAACGGTGCGATGACCGTGCAGAAGCAGACGTTCGTCCAGCCGGTCTCCAACCGGATCCCGGTACCGACCACGATCACCAACGTCATCGCAACGATCCAGGGCACCGCCTCCCCGCAGCGGTACTACGTCGTCACCGGCCACCTGGATTCGCGGGTGACCGATGTACTCGACTTCACCAGCGACGCCCCCGGCGCCGACGACGACGGCTCCGGGGTGGCGGTCGTACTCGAACTGGCCCGGCTGTTCGCCACCGCTCCGCGGCTGCCGGGCACCTTGGTGTTGGCCACCGTCGCGGGGGAGGAGCAGGGCCTGTACGGCTCGGCCTTCATGGCCGCGCAGATGGCGGCCGCCGGCGCGGACGTGCAGGGCATGTTCAGCAACGACATCGTCGGCGCCTCGCAGGCCTGGGACGGCACCAAGCCCGACCCGCACACGGTGCGGCTGTTCGTCGAGGGCATCCCGACCACCGCCACCTCCGCCCAGATCTCGCTCATGCAATCGGTCGGCGGCGAGAACGACGGCGCGAGCCACCAGCTCGCCCGCTTCGTCGCGAGCGCGGCGCCGTACGACCTGACCGGCATGAATGTACGGATCATCTGGCGGCGCGACCGGTACCTGCGCGGCACCGACAGCCTCTCGTTCCAGCAGCACGGCTACCCGGCGGCGCGGATCACCGAGCCGCGGGAGAACTTCAACCACGAGCATCAGAACACGCAGGTGGTGGATGGCGTCCAGTTCGGCGACCTGATCGACTTCGTCGACTTCGACTACATGGCGCGGGTGGCGAAGGTGAATGCCGCCACCCTCTGGTCGCTGGCCAGCGCCCCGAGCACCCCGAAGAACGTCCTGATCCACACGACGCCGCCGGGCACCCTGTCCGGTACGAACATCACGACCCTCACCTGGAAGGCGAACCCGGAGTCCAATGTGGTCGGTTACGAGGTCGTGCTGCGCGAGACGACCGCCGCCGACTGGACGAGCGCGATCGATATCGGCAATGTGACAACCGTCGACCTGGACATCGCGAAGGACAACGTCCAGTTCGGTATCCGCGCCGTCGACTCGGCCGGCCGCCGCAGCCCGGTTGCTTTCCCGGCGGTGGCGAACTAGCTGGCACTTGCGTTCCCTCGATCGCCTCAGGCGTTGGCGCGCCTGAGGCGATCGTCTGCTCGGGCGCGTCGCATCCTTGGCGCGGCGGTGGGTACCTCTGCGCGTGGTCGAGGTTTCGGGCAGCTAGCGCCGAGCCCCGTGCTGAATCCCGGTGCCGGTGGTCAGCGCAGCCGGCGGAGTTCCACGGTGAAGTTGGTCGGGCGCGCGGCGAGGGTGTGCTGCGGTAGCGTTCCCGGTCCGCAGGAGGCGCTGCCCAGGCCGTGGTGCGCGGCGTCGATGGTCAGCCAGACCCGGTCGGTGGGCACCAGGTCGGTGGAGTGTTGCGCCGCGTCCAGCTGCTCGGGTGTCCAGCGCCGGGCAGTGAAGTCCACTGTGGACCGGACGCCGGCCACCTCCACGCCGGCGCCGTCCCGGTCGGTCAGCCGCAGCCAGCGGACGTCGATCCTGTTGCCGTTCTCCTGCGGGTACACGTACCGGGTCTGCAGGTCGTCCACTGTGGACTCGTACCGGCCGATGCCGGCCGCGCGCCGGCTGTCCCGGTACGCCTCGCCGGGTCCGCCACCGAACCAGGTCACCATGTCCAGCGCGGCGGGAAGCCCGATGCGCAGCCCGATCCGGGGCAGCGGGCACGGCCACTGCCCCTCCGGCTCGACGTGGACGGTCAGGCGAAGCGCTGCGCCGCCCTCTTCCGTCCAGTGGTAGGTGGTGGCCAGGCCCAGGTCGGTGGCGGCGGGCGCGACCCGGGTGCGTACCCAGAGGCCACCCAGGTCGGTACGGACATCGTCGATGCGGTGCCGCATCCGGTCCAGGCCCACCGCCCGCCAGCGCTGGGCCAGCGTCGGCTGGCCCCGGAAGCGTCCCTTGCCGTCGTCGTTGTCGGTGGGCGCGCGCCACACGTCCAGCTGGGGACCGGTCAGCGCCAGGCCGTCCAGTTCGCCCAGCAGCCCGTCGGCGTCGAAGACCCCGGGTCCCAGCCGGTACCCGCTCGCGGTCTGCTGGGCCGGTACCGGTGGCGCGGGCGGCGGTGGCGGTACCCGCGCGGGATCGTCGAGGCGCAGTTGGCTCCAGGCAACGACATGCCCGGCCGGTGCCCACGGCTGGTCGGCGGCCAGCGCGGCGCGGATGGTGAGCCAGACCTCGCCCTCGCCGTCCTTCTCCACCAGCGCGCCCCGGCCAAAAGCCTGGCTCGGCAGGGTCACCTCCGCCGTCCCGCCGGGCGGCAGTACCGGCAACGCGAGCGGACCGTGTGCCACCGCGACTCCATCGCGCTCCACCAGCCAGCTGAAGGCCAGGTGTGCGGTATCGATCGTGTCGTACCGGCTGGTGACGGTTACCGTGCCCGGGTTGGGACCCAACCCGATCCGGACCGGCTCGATCACCTTGGCATACTCGACCAGCCCCGGGGACGGGGTACGGTCCGGGAACAGCAGCCCGTCGGTGACGAAGTGTCCATCGTGGACATCCTCGCCGAAGTCCCCGCCGTAGGCGTAGTACTCGCGCCCGTCCTCGGTGCGGCGCGGGATGCCATGGTCGATCCACTCCCAGATGAAGCCACCGGCGCAGCGCGGGTACCGCTCGAACAGCTCGCGGTACTCGGTCAGGCCACCCGGCCCGTTGCCCATCGCGTGCCCGTACTCGCAGAGCACGAACGGCCGGTCGGTGGTCGCCGCGATCTGTGCCACCTCGTCGTGCGTCGGGTACATCTCGCTGTACACGTCGGTGTACCGGCGGTCCCGGTCGCCCTCGTAGTGGATCGGCCGGCTGGGGTCGCGGTGGCGCGCCCAGCCGGCCATCGCGGCCAGGTTGGCGCCGGTGTCGCTCTCGTTGCCCAGCGACCACATGATGACGCTCGGCCGGTTCTTGTCCCGCTCCACCATGCGCTGCATCCGGTCCAGCAGCGCACCTGTCCACTGTGGATCATCGGTAGGGTTGCGGCGCCAACCGACCGGCTCGAAGCCGTGCGTCTCCAGGTCACACTCGTCGATCACCCACAGGCCGAACTCGTCGCACATCTGCAGGAACGCCGGGTGCGGCGGGTAGTGGCTGGTGCGGACCGCGTTGATGTTGTGGCGCTTCATCAGCAGCACGTCCGCGCGCATGGTCTCCAGGTCCAGCGCCCGGCCACGCTCCGGGTGCCACTCGTGCCGGTTCACCCCGCGCAGCAGGACCGGCCGGCCGTTGACGGTCAGTATGCCGTCCACAATGGATACCGTACGGAAGCCGATCCGCAGCGGCACCCGCTCGGCCGGCGTGGCGAGCACGGCGTCGTACAGCCGCGGCGACTCGGCGCTCCACGGCCGTACGTCCACTGTGTACTCCCGGTCTGCGGGACCGGCGATGTGCAGCTCCGGCACGTTGATCTGGGCCGGAACCGGGGTCGCTACCCGCAGTGTGCCCCGGCCGGTGGTGTGCTCATAGCCGGCGTGCACGAAGAAGTCGGGGATCCCGCCCTCGGGACGGTGCAGCAGGTTGACCTCGCGGAAGATCCCGGGCAGCCACCACATGTCCTGGTCTTCCAGATAGCTGCCGGGCGACCACTGCTGCACCCGCACCGCGACCAGGTTGCGCTGCCCCCGGCGCAGCAGGTCGCCCACCTCGAACTCCACCGGCAGCCGGCTGCCCATCGAACCGCCCAGCTCCACCCCGTTGAGCCAGGCGGTGAAACACGAGTCGACGCCGTCGAAACGTAGCACCGCCGGCCCGGCCGGCCAGTCGGCGGCCAGCTCGAAGGTGTGCCGGTACTCGCCGGTCGGGTTCTGGGTCGGCACCCGCGGCGGATCAACCGGGAACGGGTACCGCACGTTGGTGTACGCGGGCGAGCCGTAGCCGTGCATCGGCCAGTGGGACGGTACCGGCAGCAGGTCCCAGCCGGAGTCGTCGAGATCGGGCGCGTCGATCGGGGCGAGCCGGTCGGCGCGCGGCTGGAGCCGGAACCGCCAGTCACCGGATAGCGGCAGCCGGGGCGCGTCCGAGGCGTACCAGGCGCGCGGCTCCCGCCGGCTCATGCCGCCCACCCCCGCCACAACTTCATTGAAGTTGTGGTTATGGCGGCGCCGATAACCACAACTTCAATGAAGATGCGGGTCCGCGGGGTCATGACCGCACCAGGCGCAGGGTGAGCACCTGGAACGGGCGCAGCGCCACGGGTACCGTCCCGTCCGGGGCCAGTCCGGCCTCGGAAAGCCGCCGTTCCAGCAGGTCGGTGTGGTACGCCCGGGCCAGGCCGAAGCCGGTCCGCAGCCGGCCCGCGGCCCGGCCGCCGTACGCCTCGTACAGCCGCACCACCACATCGCCGGAGCGATCGTCAGCGAGCTTCACGGCCTCGACGGTCACCCCGTCACCCTCCACAGTGACCAGTGGCGGCAGCGCGGCCGCGCCTGTGCCGGGCACCGGCCGCAGCGGCAGGTTCAGCCGGTACCCGCCGGCCACCGCGCCGGCGATGTCCACCCCGGGCAGCAGCGCGTACCGGAACCGGTGCGCACCCTGGTCGGCCTCCGGGTCGGGGGAGCGTGGTGCCCGCAGCAGGCTCAGCCCGACCGTGGTCGTGGTACCGCCATCCGGCCGGCTGTCGCGCACCGCGTGGTACCCGTACGTCGAGTCGGTCACCAGTGCCACCCCGTACCCCGCCTCGCCCACGTGGATCCAGCGGTGCGCGTACACCTCGAAGCGGGCCGCGTCCCAGCTGGTGTTGGTGTGCGTGGGCCGGAACACGTGGCCGAACTGGATCTCCGCGGCGCTGCGGTCGGCGTGCACGTCCAGCGGGAACAGCGCCTTGAGGAACTTCTCCCGCTCGTGCCAGTCCACCTCGCAGTCGACCTCGATCATCGGCGACCCGGCCCGCAGCCGGATCGTCTGGCTGATCCGGGACCCACCGAAGGAGCGCTCGACACGCAGCGCGCCCAGCAACGGCCCGGTCTCGGCCACCTCGATGGCGTCCACAGTGGTCAGATCCGTCCACACCCGACCGTAGCCGCGGTCCACGTCCCAGGCGTCCCACTGGCCGGGCAGGTCGGGGTGCAGCCGCAGCAGGTTGCCCGGGTGACCGGGCGCCAGCACCTCGCGGCCGGCCGCGCCCGCGCCGCCGGTGGCACCGCAGCGCAGGTCCCGCACCGAACCGAACGCGCCGGTCTGGTCCAGTTCGACGCGGACCAGACCGTTCTCCAGCACCCGGTCGGTCACCCGTACCGGCTCGAACAGCGTTGCCGCAACCGTACCCAGGCCGCCAGCGGGCGCGTCCACCAGCACGGCCGCGCTCCCGTCGGCGAGCGGTTGCGCCCGGGCCGGTGCGGATTGCGCCGGTACCACCGCGACTTCGGTACGGGCGAAGGGTCCAGCGTTGGCGACCAGCAGACCGTCCCCGGTCCCGGACAGCGCCGCCAGCGCGGAACCGACCACTGTGGACAGCTCGTCGCGGACCCGCGCGTAGGTCGCCTCCGCCTCGCGGTGCACCCAGCGGATCGAGCTGCCCGGCAGGATGTCGTGGAACTGCAGCAGCAGCACCGTCTTCCACAGCCGGTCCAGCGTCTCGTACGGGTACTCGACACCGGCGTGTACCGCCGCCGTGGCCGCCCACAGCTCCGCCTCGCGCAGCAGGTGCTCGCTGCGGCGGTTGCCGGCCTTGCCGCGCGCCTGGCTGGTGAAGGTGGCCCGGTGCAGTTCCAGGTACATCTCCCCGGACCAGACCGGTGCGTCCGGGTACTCGGCGAGCGCGGCGTCGAAGAACGCATCCGGGTCCTCAATGGACAGACGCGGCGCACCCTCCAGGTCGACCATCCGGCGCGCCCGCTCCAGCATCTCCCGGGTCGGTCCGCCACCGCCGTCGCCGTACCCGAACGGGATCAGCGACCGGGTCGCCCGGCCCTTCTCCGCGAAGTTGCGCACCGAGCGCGCCATCTCGTGGCCGGAGAAGACCCCGTTGTACGTGTCCACCGGCGGGAAGTGGGTGAAGACGCGGCTGCCGTCGATGCCCTCCCACCAGAAGGTGTGGTGCGGCATCTTGTCGGTGTCGTTCCAGGACAGCTTCTGGGTCAGGAACCAGCGCATCCCGGCCAGCAGCGCCAACTGCGGGTACGCCGCGGTGTAGCCGAACGAGTCGGGCAGCCACACCCCGTTGCACTCCACACCGAACTCGTCCAGGAAGAACCGCTTGCCCAGCACCAGCTGGCGTACCAGCGCCTCGCCGCCGGGCAGGTTGCCGTCCGCCTCCACCCACATGCCACCCACCGGCACCCACTGGCCGGTCTTCACCCCCGCCGCGATCCGCCGGTAAATCTCGGGGTGGTGCTGCTTCACCCAGTCGTACTGCTGCGCCTGCGGTGCCGCGAAGACCAGCTCCGGGTAGTCGGCGGCCAGGGCGGTGGCACTGGCGAAGGTACGGGACGCCTTGCGTACCGTCTCCCGCAGCGGCCACAGCCAGGCGGTGTCGATGTGCGCGTGGCCGACCGCGGAGACCCGGTGCGCGCTGGCGTTGGCCGGGCGGGACAGCACCTGCGCCAGCTGCGCCCGGCCGGCGGCGGCGGTACCGCCGATGTCGTCCAGGTCCAGCGCCTCGGTCGCCCGCTGCAGTGCGCGCAGGATCTCGTGCCGGCGCGGGTCGCCGACATCGAGCTCGGTCATCAGCCCGGCGAGCACCTGCATGTCCAGGGTGAGGCCGAAGACCTCCTCGTCCAGCACGGCCAGGTCGGCGCGGGTCATCCGGTACAGCGGCGCGGTGCCGGCGGTCGCCGTATCGCCCAGGCTGCTGGGCTTGAACCCGGCGCCCAGCACGTCCGGGTTCGCCGCCACCTCGAGCAGCAGCTCGACCGGTTCACCGCCGCGCGCCGGCCGGGCCACCGGCACGTACTGGTTGCGCGGCGCGATCCCCTTCAGCGGTACCCCCGCCGCGGTGTACACCAGCGCCTCGGCCTGGTTGCCCGGGCCACCGGGAACCAGGCCGAGGTCGAAGACCGCCTCCACGCGCTTGCCGGCCCACCCCTGCGGTACGGTCGCCGAGGCGCGCAGCCACATCGTGGACCACGGCGCGCCCCACAACTGCCCCACGGCGAACGGTTGGTAGGCCGCGGCGAGCGCCTCGGCGACCGGTACCGGCTCGCCCGGCACCGGCCAGGCCTCGAGCTTCAGTGGCACCCAGGCGGCGTACTGGGCGGGCAGCACGCGCTCGGTGAGGATGCGGTCCAGTCGCTGCTCGACCAGGCGACGGTCGTCGTGCACGGGCTACCCCGCCGCCTGGTACACCGGACGCAGGGTGGCCCGGGCGAGGGTGTGGAAGGCGAGGTTGAAGCCGACGTAGGCCGGGGTCGCCGAGGCGTCCAGCTCCAGCGGCGCGTCCACGGCGTGCACCGCGAAGACGTACCGGTGCGGGATGTCGCCGCCGGGCGGGAACGGGCCGCCGTACCCCGGCTCACCGTAGTCGTTGCGGACGAAGAACGCGCCGCCGGGCTGGCTGCTACCGGTGCCGAGCGAGCCGCGTGGGAGTTCGGTCACATTCGCCGGAAGGTTGACCAGCAGCAGGTGCCAGAAGCCGCTGCCGGTCGGCGCGTCCGGGTCGAAGCAGGTGACCACGAAGGCGGCGGTCTGCGGCGGGAAGCCGGACCAGCGCAGCTGCGGGCTGAGGTTCTGGCCACCCAGGCCCGGGTGTACGTGGGCCAGGTCCAGCGGCTGCCCATCGGCGGCGTCGTCACTGGTCAGCTGGAAGGCGGGAACCTTCGGTAGCAGGTCGTAGGGGTCTGGTGCGAGTGGACGCTCCAGCGACATTGCTCAACCATCCCTTCGTCGTTTCGCGGCGGGTACCCCCATCGCTAGGTATACCTAAGCACCGCGCGGGCGCGGCTAGGTAGCACCCCCGGCGGAGAGATAGGTAACCGGTGCCGATGCCTCCGGGCCATTACCAGTGGAGCATGGAGCTCAGCACCGAAAGCCATGCACCGAAAGGAATCCGTGAGATGTCATACCACCCAGCCCTCCTGTTGGCTCAGCAGAAGATGCGCCAGCGCGAGCTGCACGCCTACGCCGACCAGTACCAGTTGCTCGCCGCCGCCCGGCGTCGCCGGCGCCGCCGCACCGGGACGCCCGAGCCCGACGGTGATGGCGACTCGCGACCTTCGGTACCCCGCACCAGCGCCGGTACCCCTGGCCCCCGCGGGTCACACGTCCCGACGCCAGCCCAGTGACGACGCCAGCCCAGTGATACGGAGGCCATCATGTCCGAGCTGAACCTCGCCGCCGTGGTGTGGCGGCTGGAGAACATGACCGAGCCGCAGCGGCGTGCGGTGGACGCGCGTGCCGCGGTGGCGACCGCCTCGGTCGC
>JAFMQQ010000831.1 GCA_017354595.1 Micromonosporaceae bacterium | reverse complement strand
CAGGCCGACCACGACCGCCGCCGGTACGGCGAGCCAACCCTCGACATCGCGCGGCTGTACCGGCCGGTCCAGCGGCGCGATGTCCATAAGGGACACTGCCGCCCAGGCGGCGACGAGTACCGCCAGCGCGATCAGCAGCCCGACCTGCCGGCCCCGGCCGGAGCGTCTGGCGGAGATGCGTTCGCCGGGCACGTCTTCGCCGGGCGGGTGGTCGCCGGGCGGCTTGTCACCGGGCGGGTGGTCGCCGGGCAGCCGGAGCGAGGATGCCACCGCGCAGCCCGCGGCGATCGCCAGACCGGCCGGCTGGGCGAGGTCGAAGCCGAGGTTGGCATGGTGCAGCAGCACGCCCGGTGTGGCCAGTCCGTGCAGCAGCAGGAACGCGGCACTGGCCAGGAAGGCGAGGGCGACCAGGAACAGCCGGGCGTCGCCGCGCCGCCGGGCTGCCAGGCTCATCCAGCCACCCAGCCCGACATTGACCAGGGCGACCCAGACCACCAACCAGAAATGGCTGACCGGGTCGTGCCACTCCAGATCGGTGGCGGGATCGCCGAGCAGCAGCCACAGTCCCAGCAGTGGCAGCAGCAGATGGGAAACCCAGACCAGGGCCCGCACCGGCAGTACCGTCCGCGGGAGGTTGGGGGAGGTCATTGAGCCACGATACGGGCGCGGTGCATGCCGGCGCAGTCGTACCGCGTACAGAACTGCGTAATTGTACGCAGACATGATCCGCTTCGCTTGGTTACGTGACAGCCATGAAAACAAGCGGACCGCTGCTCACCTTGTTGGGTGGGGTCGCACTCGCCGCATTGCTCTTCACATTGGACGTTCGGGCCACCGGCGACCGACCGGCCGCCGGTGCCGGGTCGCCGGCCTCGGCCACCCGACCGTCCACACCCGCCGGTCCGTCCGCACCCGCCGTGGCCGCCGCGTCGAGCCGTCCGGCCGCGTCCGGACCGCAGCAGAGGCTGGAGCGCGGTACCTACGCCGGCTACACCAACGGCGCCGGTGCGCTGCTCGGCATCGCGGTACACGACGGCCTGGCCGTCGCCTACCTCTGCGACGGCGAGCGGGTCGAGGCCTGGCTGCGCGGTACCGCCATCGACGGCCAGCTGGTGCTCAACGGCGGCGACGGCGCCGCCGCCGGCGCCGGCATCTCGGCTCGCTACAGCGGGGGCGCAGCCACCGGCCAGATCACCGTCGGCGGCAGGCGATGGACCTTCACCCTCCACCTGGTACACCCGCCATCCGGCCTGTACAAGGCGACCGCCGAGGTGCGCGGCGCGAGAGTCGACGCGAGCTGGGTGGTGGCCGGCGGGAAGCAGCTCGGCGTGCGGACAACAGACGGCGTGGCGCCGCAGCCGGCACCGGAGCTGAACGCGACCACCGGCCGGGTCGACCTCGGCGCCGGCGTGGTGATGGCGACCCACGTCGACGGCGAGACGGGCAGCGGGTTCTGATGGCGGCCCGCCATCCAGCCGCGCTGAAGCTGGCCCTGCCCGCCGCGGTCGGGGCGGCCGTGGCGATCAGCATCGGAGCGTACGGCCGGCTGCACACCCCGACCGGCGTCGCGGTGAGCCTGGCCGGCTTCTCCAGCGCGCAGACGGTCAAGGTGTGGTTGGCGTGTGCCGCCACGTTCTTCGGCATCGTGCAGCTGGTCTCCGCCCTGGCGATGTACGGCCGGCTGCCCGTCGCCGGTACGTCGTGGATCCCGGTACTGCACCGGTGGTCCGGCCGGGTCGCCTTCCTGTTCGCGGTACCCGTGGCACTGCATTGCCTGTACGCCTTGGGGTTTGCGTCATACAGCCCTCGGGTGCTGCTGCACTCCGTGCTCGGCTGCGTGTTCTTCGGCGCCTTCACGGTGAAGATGCTGGCACTGCCCCGACGTGGCCTGCCCGGGTGGGCGCTACCGTTGCTGGGCGGGCTGGTCTTCGCGGCGCTGACCGCATTGTGGCTGAGCTCCTCGCTGTGGTTCTTCGCGACCAGTGGTGTTCGCTTCTAGGACGGATGAGTATGCAGATGGACAGCTCCCGGCGGATCGAAGGGACCCGGCGGGCCGTGCTGGCCGGCGCCGGCGCGGCGGCAGCGGCGTGCCTGGCCGGGTGTGGGAGGTACGGACCGGGTGGTGG
>JAFMQQ010000830.1 GCA_017354595.1 Micromonosporaceae bacterium | reverse complement strand
AGTCGCCGTCGAGCTGGAAGCCGATCGGTTCGCTCGAACGCAGCCCGAACGCGTCGATGTCGTGCAACCGCAGCAGCCGCCTCCCGTGCGGTCCGCGCGGTCCGGCGTCACCGGCCCGGTGGTCGCCGGCCCGGTGGTCGCCAGCCCCGTGATCGCCAGCCCCGTGATCGCTAGCTGGGCCGGCAGCGGCCCGGCTGTCCCGGTGCCGGCCATCCCGGTGCCGGCCATCCGCCGAGCGGCTCTCCCCGGATCCGCTCTCCGCGGACCGGCTGGTCAGCAACTGAAGGGCGGTGCGCATGGTGCTGGGCAAGTGCAGTCCGCGCATCGCCAGCACATCCAGGCCGAGATCGAACGACGCCTCCGGACACGCGTGCATCGCACGGCCGCCGAGGTAGGTCCACGGCGTGGTGTTCTGGATGATCACCGTGGCCAGCCCGGCCTCCGGCGCCTCACCCGGCTGCTCCAGCGTGATCGGCGTGTCGTGGTGATCGGTGTCCAGGAAGTACTGGCCGACCGCCGAGCGAAAGTACAGCAGCTGGCTCGAGGCGTGCCCGCGCAACCGCTTGCGCTCCACCCGGCGTACCACTTCGGCGTCCAGGCCCAACCCGGCGCAGAAGGTGAAGTAGCGGTCGTCCGCCCGGCCCAACCCGATCGTCCGGTACCGCCGCTCGCGCAGCGCCTCCAGCAGCACACCGGTCGCCTCGACCCAGTCCGGGGGCATGCCGAGGGCGCGTGCGAAGACGTTGGTCGAACCGCCGGGTACCACTGCGAAGGCGGGCGCATCGGGACCGACACCCGCGGCGAGCAGGCCGTTGATCGCCTCGTTGACGGTACCGTCACCGCCGAGCACCACCACCGCGTCGACGCCTTCGGCGCGCGCCTGACCGGCGAGGCTCGCGGCGTGCCCGCGCCGCCTGGTGTGTGCGACCTGCAGGTCGACCTCGCTGCGCAGGGCGTGCACCAACACGTCCCGCACCCGGGAACTCGTTGTGGTCGCCTTCTGATTGACCACGAGAAGCGCCCGCATGTTTCACCCCTTCGCTCAGCGCAGCGGAGCCCTCATCCGCTCACTCCTCGCGCTCGCGCTGTTCGCAGCGTACCGCCGGAGCTGGCCGGCCAGGCCGGCGACCAGGCTTGCCGCTCGCCCAACGGAGCCGGCCGGCGGTCGAGCGGGGCCGGGGCACTACGCTGGTACCGTGCCAACGACCCTGCGGTGGGCGGTGTGGCTGCTGTACCTGGAGGCGGCCGCAGCGGTGGTGCTCGCCGCAGTCCTCGGGTACGCGGTCGCGACCCAGCCCGCGGTGAGCCTCAGCAGTGCCTTGGCAACCGTCGGCTTCACCGTCGGCCTGGCGGTACTGCTTGCCGCGCTCGGCCTGCTGCTGTCCCGGCGCCGGTCCCCGGCGCGCGGGCCGGCGATCGTGCTGGAGTTGCTGCTGCTGCCCGTCGGGTACTACATGGTTACCGGTGGCGTGGCCTGGTTCGGGGTGCCGGTCATACTGCTCGGCCTGGCCTGCTCGGTGCTGCTGTTCGCGCCGAGTACCCGCGAGTTTCTCGGCATCCGGTGAGCCGGCCGGTGCTCAGCGGCGCTTGACCAACCGGATCGCCGCCCGCCCGTTGTTGGTCTCCGCCTTCACCTCGCCGGCGAGCGCGGTCAGCACCTGCCAGGAGAACGACTGTCCACCGGGCAACGCGGCCCGGCCGTTCACCGGTACCGCCACCTCGATGGCCAGCGCCTCCCCGGTCACCTCGAAGTGGCAGGTGAGGGTCGGCTCCACTGCCGGAGGCGGCGCGAGTGCGAGCAGCATCGCGCACGCCTCGTCCACCGCGATTCGCAGATCCTCGATCTCGTCGAGGGTGAACTGGAGCCGCGCCGCGAGGCCGGCCGTGGCGGTGCGCAGAACCGCGAGGTAGCTGCCGTCCGCGGGCACAACCAGGACGACGACGTCGTCTTTGCGGTTCGTCGCCGCGTCGGGCGCGAGCTGTGTCAGCGAGGCCACCCCCCGGCGATGACTCTATGCCGTCGGGGCGGGATTTTAGGTACCCTCCTGGCCGCCCGAACCGGCCAGGAGGTCAAGCCCCGGGCCGGTCAGCCGGTACGGGATCCACTCGTCCATCGGTACGGCGCC
>JAFMQQ010000829.1 GCA_017354595.1 Micromonosporaceae bacterium | reverse complement strand
CGCCGGGCTGGGCGTGGCCGGTGGAGCCGGTACCGGCGCCGGCGGCGGTACGCCGGTCGTGCGCCAGCCCGCTGGTCACACCCGCGGTGACCAGTTCCAGCCGGCGGCGCGGGGTGCCCTCGGGGTCGAACGGCAGCCCGATCGCGCCCGGTCGGGTCGCGTCGTCGACCAGGGTCAGCCCGGGGTCGAACTGCTGCGCACCGATCTCGGCGAAGGAGCGCCGCTCCGCGACCGCCTTGGCGTTGAAGCCGTATATGGCCAGCATCGTGAGCAGGTCGTCGACCGCGGCCGGCTCCAGCACCACCTGGTACCGGCCGGGTGGCAACTCCACCGGATCGCGTGCCGCCAGTGCCTTGGCCGCCGCCCGGGTACCCAGCGCAGCACCATCCACATCGGACAGATGGGCGCCGGCCACCCGGGCCAGACCGTCGGCGACGCCATCGGAGCCGGCCCGGGCGATGGCGTCCATCGCGGCCTCGGTACCGGCGCCGTGCACCGACTGGCCAGCGGAGTTGGCGAACTCCACCCGCCAGTGCTGGGTCCGGCAGAAGCCGGCGGTGGGCAGGCCGGCGGCCGCATCGACGAAGGCGCGTACCAGTCGCGCCCGGTCGGCCGGCGAGGCGGCCACGATCCGCTCGTCGACGGTACCGATCGTGGCCAGCCCGGCCGGCGGCGCCAGCCCCGGCCAGGTCGGGTCGGGTGGGCCGAGCCGGCACGCGGAGACCGTCCGGTCCACCAGGTCGCGCAGCGCATCGGGCACCGTCAGCGTGGTGCTGCCGGCGGCGGTACGCCCCTGGTGGTGCAGGCGCAGCCGGACCCAGGTGGTGGACTCGGCGACGTTCTGGTGGATCGAGGAGTTGGCGAACCGGGTCAGCCCCAGATCGGTGCGCTGCACCAGTACCTCACCCTCGGCGTCCGGGCCGGCCGCCGCCCGTACCAGATCGAGAACCTGTTGCGGGATCACGCCCGTACCCCAACCCGGACCGACCGGAACCGGCCGGGTGCCGCCGGATGACCGGTGTGGCCGACCTGCAACGGCTGGCCTTTACCGCAGTTCGGCGTACCCCACGCGGCGATCTCCCGGGAGAGCATGTCCAGGCTGCCCCAGAAGCGCGGCCCGATCCCGGTGTAGGTCGGGTTCTTCACCATGCGGCCGCGCTTGCCGTCCTTGACCTCCCAGCCGACCTCGCAGCCGAACTGGAAGTTCAGCCGCTTGTCGTCGATCGACCACGATCGGTTGGTCTCCATATAGATGCCGGCCGGGGTCTCGGCGATGATCTCGTCCAGGGTGTGCGGCCCGGGCTGGAGGCCGACATTGGTCATCCGTACCATCGGCAGCCGCGCCCAGCCGTCCGCGCGCACCGAGCCCGCGTAGTCCAGGCCGGCCGCGGCCGAGCTGTCCCGGCCGGCGAGCACGCCCACCCACTGTCCATTCTGGACAGCATAGCGGGGCGCCGCCGGGGTGCCCTCGTCGTCGAAGCCGAACGAGCCGAGCGCGCCGGGGATGGTCGGGTCGATGACGATGTTCATCAGCTCGGAGCCGTAGGTCAGGTTGCCCAGCCGGGCCAGATCGAGCCAGGAGGTACCGGCGAAGGCGGCCTCCCAGCCGAGGATCCGGTCCAGTTCGATGGCGTGCCCGACCGACTCGTGGATCTGCAGCGCCATCTGCTCGCCGCCGAGGATCAGCGCGGTCTCGCCCTCGGGGCAGGGTGGCGCGGTCAGCAGCGCCCGTGCCTGTTCGGCGATCCTGGTCGCGTGCGCGCCCAGATCCAGCTCGCTGACCAGCTCCCAGCCGCGGGTGCCGTACTGGCCGCGGAAGCACGGGTACGAGCGGCGCTGCGTCTCGCCGTCGCCGACCACAGTGGCTGAGATGCCGCCACCGCACTCCCGGATGTGCTGGTCGATCCGGTGCCCCTCGGAGGAGGCGAACCACTTGCGGGTGTCCCAGATCTGGTACAGCCCCTCGGCGAGATCCGCGCCGGCCCGGTGTGCCTCCCCGGTCGCGCCGGCGAGCAGGTCGCCCTTGACCGACAGCGGCACGCCGAGCGGGTCGACCTGGCAGGCGCTGCGCCACGAGGCGACGACCGGCTCCGCGGCGACCAGTTCGCCACCCGGGCCGGACTGCACCGC
>JAFMQQ010000828.1 GCA_017354595.1 Micromonosporaceae bacterium | reverse complement strand
GCGCGACCGGGACGCCGCGCCGGGCGACGGGGGGTACCCGCCGGGCGACCGGAGGGCCGCGCCAGCCGTTAGCCCGGCGCCGGCAGGTCGAGTTCGGGCTCGCCGAACTGATCCCGGAACTTGACCGCCCCGGCGCCTGGCTGCTCACGGTCGACAGCACCGCACAGTCCTATGTGGACCTCGATGATCCGACCTACCTGGAGTTCGAGTACGTGCGCCGCCTCGCCCACGTGGTCGACGCGGCCGGGCCACCCGGCGCCGCCCGGAACGAGCCGTTGCGGGTACTGCACATCGGCGGCGGTGGGCTGACCCTGCCCCGGTACATCGCGGCCACCCGGCCCGGCTCACCGCAGCGGGTGGCGGAGCGGGATGTGGCGCTGACCCGGCTGGTCCGGGAGGTGCTGCCGCTGCCGAAGGGCAGCGGGGTGCGGATCTCCCCGGCCGACGGCCGGAGCCTGGTCGAGCGGGCCCCGGCCAACCGGTACGACCTGGTCATCACCGACGCCTTCACCGGCGGCCGGGTACCCGGGCACCTGGCGACGCTGGAGTTCGCCACCGAGGTGGCCCGGATCCTGCGCCCACACGGGCTTTACGGGCTGAATGTGGTGGACGGGCCGGCGCTGCGGTACGCCCGGCGCACCGCGGCGACGCTGCGGGCGGCCTTCGGCGATGTGGTGGTACTCGCCGAGCCGGGTGTGCTGCGCAGCCGCCGGCTGGGCAACGTGGTACTGGTGGCGGCGCGCGAGCCGGGCGTGGTACCGGTGCAGACCATCGCGATCGCCTGCCGGAAGGACGCGTTCCCGGCTCGGTTGGTACACGGCGAGGAGCTGGTCCGGTTCACCGCCGGGGCGAAGCCGATGACGGACGCGACCGCCACCGACTCCCCCGACCTCAGCCGCGCCTTCGTCGGCCGCGGCAACTGACGGCGTCAACCGCAGTGCCAGTACACAGGGCCGGTACCGACGGTGCCCAGCCCGACGATGGCCCCTTGCCCGGCATCGGGCAGCGAGAGCGGCCACCCGCCTGCGATGCTATGGCTCTGTCCATTGTGGATATAAGTGCCGCTGGTCTCGACGAGCAGGTCACCGGAGCTGTTCACCGCGGTGGCCCATTCGATGTTGTTCGGGTACGCGGTCGCCTCGCCGGTCCGCAGATTCCACCGGGCGGCCTCCTCTGGGCTGTTGTTGATCGTCGGGTGCGGCGGACGGACCCAACCCGCCACCCAGTCGCCGCGGATCGCGAGCGCCCCACCACCCGACGTACCGGCCGGGCTCGGCAGCGCATGGCCGGCACCCTGCGCCGGCCAGACATACGGGGTCCCGTCGAGCGGAGTGCTGCCCTCTAGGGTGCCGACGACCGTACCGTCATCGCCGATCGCCCGCGCGGTCGCACCGTACTGGGTGTGCGATGCCGGCAGCACTCGGCTGCCACCCGACGCGGGCCAGCGCACCGGCACCCGTTGCCCGTCGTTGCCCTTCCAGGCTGCTCCGACGATGTCACCGGTGGAGTTGATGCCGTACGCAACGCTCCGATCGTATCCGGACGGCAGCGGCAGCAGCGAAGAGGCGCCGTCGCGGTACACCCAGGCGCGCTGGTATCCCGCCGTTGCCAGAAGTCCGCCCGGTGGGAGGGTGCCGCCGACCACCTCGCCGCGCGAGTTGACCGCGTTGGAGGACAGCCGACCGGCGCCCACCCCGGCGGGTCGGGGCAGCACCCTGAACTGGTCGGCCGTCCACAGCACCGGGCTGTCACCATCGCCGACGAGGTACTCGCCGGTGGGGTCGCCGACCCGCGGCGATACGACCGGCGAGCCGAGTCGGTACGAAGGGCCGACCCCAAAGCATGGCTTCCCGCTCGACACCAGCCCTGGCGGGGTCGGCGCGATGGATGATTCCGGAGTACGGCCTGACGGCGAAGGCGCTGTTGGGCTACCCGCCACCCGCGCCGCGCCACCGGTGCCGCGCAGCTCCGCGACGCCAACCGTGGCGCCGACCAGCACCAGCATCGCGGCCAGACCGCCACCCGTCACTGTCGCGTACCGGCGCACCCGTTCGCCGCGCCGGCCGGCGACCAGCGCCCGCTCCAGGTCTGTTGTTATCGGCGGAACGGGTGCATCCCGCAGCAGCCGTG
>JAFMQQ010000827.1 GCA_017354595.1 Micromonosporaceae bacterium | reverse complement strand
CGTACCACCAGCGCCACTCCGGCCGCCTCCGCCGCGGCCTGGTGCGTCGTCCGGCAGGTCTCCAGCAGCTCCACCAGGTCGATCCCGGACCGGTGGTAGGTGAGTGCGCCGGCCTCGGCCAGCGCCAGGTCCTGCAGGTCATTGACGATGCGCTGTTGGAGTACCGCCTCCTCGTGCAGGCTGGCGAACAGCTCCGGGCTGGGCTCCACCACCCCGTCCTTGAGCGCCTCCAGGTACCCGCGGAGATTCGCCAGCGGGGTACGCAGTTCGTGCGCCACATCGGCGACCATCCGCCGCTGCCGTTCCTCACCGTGCTGCAGCGACTCCGCCATCCGGTTGAACGACTGGGCCAGCTGCGCCAGCTCGTCCCGGCCCCGTACCGGCACCCGCCGGCTCAGGTCGCCCTCGCCGAGCCCGTACGAGGCGGTGGTCAGCGCTGCGATCGGCCGAAGCATCCGCCGGCTGACCAGCGCGGTACCGACCAGCGCCAGCAGTGCGACCAGCGCCGCGGCAAGCGCCACCGGCCCGGGGGGCAACGAGGTGGCGGCCGGCTCGCCAGCGGCGCCGAGATACACCAGCAGCGTCGCCGGTGCCACATCCGCGGTCTGCGCGACGAAGGCGCGGGCCAGGCAGGCGGCCTGCTGGTCGAGCGGGTCCGACCGGCCGGTTCCCGGCGAACGGTTCGGCGTGGGCGGCCCGATGCGGCCCGGGCGGCAGTTCAGTGCCTGGTTGGCGGCGGCCTGGTCGGCCTGGTCGAGGCCGGCCTTCTGGGCGACACAATCCGCCACCGCTTCCCCTTGCTCGGCCGCGTCGCCCGGTGCGTAACTGGGTACACCGAACGGGCCCACCGTGTACGAGACGGCCACCCGGTGGCGGGTGAGGCAGTCGGCCAGCCGTACGCCGGCGCGATAGTTCCGGATAATGTCGACGACCGCGTCCGCGATGTGGGGGTCCCGCAACTGGTCGGAGCTCACGTCAAGCACCGGCCGGGCGTCGACCGTTGACGGTGCGCCGACGCGGCCACGTGGCTCGTGCCCGGCGAGTACGTCGGTGTCCACCATCACCTTGCCCGAGTCGTCGACCAGAACGATCCGCTGCCCGGTCCGGTCGCCCAGCGTCTTGACCGTCGCGGCCGACCCGTACCAGGTGCCGTGCCGGCGGGCGTAGTCGGCCAGGCCCGCGACCACCTGCGCGACGCTCACCCGGTCGGCGGTCACGGTATTGGCCACCTGCTGGCTCGCCTGGCGGTAGGCGAGATAGGCGGTGGCGCCGATCGCGGTCAGCGCTACCACCGATACCAGCGCCAGCACGCGAATCCGGAAGCTCACGGTGGTCCGGCCGCGGGGTTGCGCTCGGCGAGGCGGTAGCCCCGGCCGTACACGGTCTGCACGTAACGCGGCTGCGCCAGGTCCGCCTCAAGCTTGCGACGCAGGTTCAGCACGTGCGCATCGACCGTGCGCTCCAGCACATCGTGGTCGAAGCCGAAGGCACGATCGATGATCTGCGCCCGGGTGAAGACTCGCCCCGGCTCGGCGGCAAGGACTTCGAGGATGCCGAACTCCTTGGCGGTCAGAACCACCGGCCGTCCAGCCACCCGTACCTCGAACCGAGCCGCGTCGATCTCCAGGTCGCCGACGGTACGCACCTCGGCGGCGCCTGGTGCCGCCTTGCCCGACCGGCGCAGCAGAGCACGTACCCGCGCCGTCAGCTCCCGCGGGCTGTACGGCTTGGTGACGTAGTCGTCGGCACCCAGGTCCAGCCCGAGCAGCTTGTCCTCCTCGGTGCTGCGTGCGGTCAGCAGCAGGATCGGAACCTCCGACTCGGCGCGCAGGATGCGGCACACGTCGAGACCGTCCACAGTGGGCATCATCACGTCCAGCACCAGCAGGTCGGGGCGGTGTGCCCGGCTCGCATCCAGTGCCCGGCGGCCATCGCCGACCACCAGCACGCTGTGGCCTTCCCGCTCCAGGTAGATGCGGACCAGGTTGGCCTGCTTGGGGTCGTCCTCGGCGACCAGAATGCGGGCGCTCATCAGGCTATGGTGCGGCCATGGCTCCGGTCGGCACCAGCCCGGGCCGGGCCGTCCGCCAGGGCCGGCCGCCGGGCCGCCTGCCGGGGCCGGGCGGCGAATCCCG
>JAFMQQ010000826.1 GCA_017354595.1 Micromonosporaceae bacterium | reverse complement strand
ATCGCCGTCGGTGGGGTGGGCAGGTCGAGCAGGGCGAGGGTCTCGCGGTACCCGGTGCCGCTCATGAAGTCGCCGGTCCGCACGTACCCGTTGCGGATCTTCAGGCCGGCGGCGTTCATCGCGGCCCGGTACCCGGCCACCCGGGCCCGGCTGCACAGCACGTCGTTCGGGCCGCCGATGACCGCCACCCGGTCGTGCCCCAGCTCGATGAGATGCTCGGTCGCGGTCAACCCGCCGGCCCAGTTGGTCGCGCCGACCGACGGTACGCCGGGCGCCGTCGCGCCGGCCGGGTCGACGATCACCACCGGGATGCCGAGCTGGCCCAGCGCGGTGCGCTGCCCGGTGGTCAGGTCGGAGAGCACCAGCAGTACGCCGTCGGAGCGCCGGTCGGCGAGGTTCTCCAGCCACCGCCGGTCCGGCCGGACCCGGTTGCGACCGTGCACGGCGGAGACCACGACGCCGCTGCCGGCTCCGTGCGCCACCTCCTCGACACCGGCCAGGATCTCCATCGCCCACGGGCTGCCCAGGTCGACGAAGACCAGGTCGATCAGGCCGACGTGGGCGCGCTGCCCGCCCCGGCGCAGCGTGTAGCTGCGCTGCCGGAGCAGGTCCTCAACCCGCTGGCGGGTGCCGGGTGCCACGTCGGGTCGGCCGTTGACCACCCGGGAGACGGTCGGCACCGAGACGCCGGCGGCGGCGGCGATCTCGGCCATGGTGGCCCGGCTGGGACGGGGCATTGCTTCCCCCAACGGCGCGTGCGGTTGTTTCGCAGATCGTACCGCGAAACTTTCAGGTACCGGGTGCCCGATGAAGGCGAGTATTGCGCCCCGATCCCCCTGATTCTCCGGAAGTATCGAGCAAGTGCCTTCGAGGAAATACCGGAAACCACACCGTAACGCGCTGACGGTGCCGAGTCAGTAGGCGATGCCGAGCACCTGCCTGACGCTCTCCGGCTGGTCCACTGTGGCCAGTATGCAGTGTGCGACATCGGCCCGGGAGATCCGCCAGCCGCCGGGAAGGTTACGCCCGTACGCGGTCCGGTACCGGCCGGTGATGGGGGAGTTGGTCAGCCGGGGCGGGCGGACCACCGTCCAGTCCAGCGCGCTGCCGCGCAACAGGTCCTCCATCACCGCCAGGTCGGCGTAGTGCCGGCCGAAGGCGACCCTGGCGAACGGGCTGAACAGATGGCGCATGAAGAAGCCGTCGCCGGGGTCGTACCGCGGCGACGTGGGCCGGCCGGGTGCGGCGACGGTACCGATCGGAGCCGCGCTGACCACGACGATCCGCCGTACCTCGGTCGCCTCCATGGCGGACACGATCGTCCGGGTGCCCCGGCTGGCTACTCCGGTATCGCCGCGAGTGCGCGGGCCGAGCCCGGACAGGACGGCATCCGCACCCTCCACTATGGATTCGAGCTCTTCCGGCGTGGCGGTGGCCAGGTCGGCGCGGACCGCTGTCGCCGCGTTGCTCAGCCGGTCCGGGTGGCGGGCAACCGCGGTGACCTTGTGCCCGGCCGCCTCGGCCTGGTCGAGAAGGTGCCGGCCGATGCCGCCAGTCGCCGCGAAGATGACGAGTCTCATGGCTATCCTGTCTCTGAGTCCCAGATAATATGAGGAGCATATCATATGGTTTCCGTATCGTCGGGGGAGGCTGCGCGGTCCCGGCGCAGGATGGCCGCCACGATCAGGGATTCACTGCGCGAGCTGGGCAACCAGCTGTCGATGCTCAACCATCACGTCGCCTCCCGACTGGAGATCCGGGACGTCGACCTGGACTGCCTGGATCTGCTTGACCGGCACGGTCCGCTTAGTCCCACGGCGCTGGGCCGGCTGGCCGGGCTGCACCCGGCGACGGTGACCGGCGTGCTGGACCGGTTGCAGCGCGGTGGCTGGATCACCCGGGAACGCGACGCCCGGGCGGCCGACCGGCGCTCGGTCGCGGTGCGGGCAGTACGCGGACGGCTCCCGGATGTGCTGCGCCTGTACGCCGGGATGAACGACGCGCTGGGCCGGATCTGCGCCGGGTACCGGGACGCGGAGCTGGAACTGCTGGCCGGATTCCTGCGCCAGGTGGCTGATGCCGGCCGGCAGGCGGCGGCGGAGCTGGCCGACCGCCAGGCCTGACCCGGCACGCCC
>JAFMQQ010000825.1 GCA_017354595.1 Micromonosporaceae bacterium | reverse complement strand
CCTCGCCGTCCCGCGCGACGGGACGGTGTGGACGGAAAGGTCAGATTGTCCGTTCAGCGGGCGTACCGCGGCGGCGGCGGGGCAACCGGCCGGATACCGGCCGCTCCGGCGACCCGGCCACCTGCTCCACCGCCGCGAGCCCGCCTCGGGCAAGCTGCTCGGTGGCGCGCGCCGCGGCCTTGTCCTTCATCGACTGCGCCTGCTGCACGGCGAGCCGGTGGATCTGGTCGACCCGCGACTCGAGCCCGACCGGTACCTGGAGAGCCGGCGGGTCAGGCGGCTGCGGCACGCCACGCAGCTTCGCCACCAGCCGCGCCTGGAGACGCTGTACCTCGTCGATGTGCTTCTGAAGCTGGCCGATCGACGGGCCGGGTTCAGCGAGCAGCTCGGCGATCCGGGCCAGGGTCTGCGACACGTACCGGTCGACCTGCCCGGTGTCGTACCCGCGCAGCGCGATCTGGAACTGCGGTGCCGGCTCGCTCGCCTCGCCGAGTGACCGCTGCTCCGCTCTGCAGTGCCGGACGGCTCGCTCCACAGTGGAATCCTGGGCGATCGCCTCCATCGCCTCGGCCTGCTGCTGCGCGGAGCGGAGGATCTGCTCGACCATCGAGGCGAATCCGTTGAGGGTCGGGCCGGGCGGTGGCGCCGGCGGTACCACCGAGCGCGCCTCGCGCAACTGTGCCCTCAGGCGCTGGGCATAGGCGGTCAGTTCCTGGATCAGGCCGGCGGTCGGGGCCGGCCTGGCCGACAGCTCCACGATCAGCGTGCGGGTCCGCGACACGTACGCGTCGACCTGCTCGGTGTCGTACCCGCGCAGGGCGACCGGGAACTGCTGCCGCTCCACGCTGTTGAATATGCCCGATGCCTGATGCCCGGGGAAAGGCCAGGCTTGCGCCGGGGAAGGCCAATGGGCACCTTTCCGGGCTCCGGCGGCCGGTTCGCCCGGAAAGGTGCCCGATGACGTGCTACCAGCCGACCGCCACCAGCAGGTACTGCGGGCTGCCGTGCGAGATGAACGAGGACTGCCCGCCGACATCGTCATACGGGAAGCCGTACGCCAGGTGGTTGATCGCGTTGTCATGCCAGAACTTGGCGTAGTAGTTCGCCGGTGCCGCCAGGTAGAAGTTGCTCGGTATCTGCTGCTGCGAGCTGGGCAGCTGCGCGGTGTGCCGGTTCAGCGCCGCGCACATGGTCGGGTTGCTGGCCATCGAACCGGCGCAGCCGAAGATGTTCGAGGTGGACTCGCTGACGCCCACCGATGACGCGTAACTGGTGAAGTAGTTGGCGTTCGCCCCACCCGCCTGGAAACCGGCGTAGCTGCCCGGCGCCGGGATGCGGAACGGCGCCGATACCGTCGCCAGCGGCTTGAACTCGGCGGGTACCGCGTTGGAGAACCGCTGGAAGGTGACCGACCGGTCCTCCTGGAAGGTGTTGTAGTCCTCGCCGACCGACACGTCGTACCCGTCGTGTGCGTGCAGCCGCATCGCCAGCTTGAGACCGAACGCGTCGACCCGGGTGGTGTTGCCGTTGAAGACCGAGGCGCCGACGGTGAACTCGATGAAGTCGAAGTACTGGCTGCCCGGCGAGCCGAGGTAGAAGTACATCCGGCCGGCCGAGTTCGCCGGCATGTCCAGGTACTGCTGCTCGGCGATCGAGTGGGTCTGCCCGTTGAAGCTCCAGTAGACCTGGCTGTCGGGGTAGTGGCCGTTGGTCCGGTTGAGGATCTTCACGGTGAGCACGTTCTGCGCCGGCGGGATGGTGCTGGTGTCGCCCCAGAACGAGTCCGGCGGCGGGTTGCCCGAGCCGCTCGGGGCCGGCGTCGGGCTGGGCGTGGGGCTGGGCCCGCCGGTGCCGCCCGACCCTCCGGTGTGGACGGTCAGCTCCCAGAGCGAGTAGCCGTACTGGGTCGCCCTGGCCGTGCCGTTCATCCGGAGGTACCGCCCGGTGCCGCTGATGTTCAGGGTCTGGGTACCGCCGGTGCCGGTGGTGGTGGAGTAGATCGTGGTCCAGTTGCTCGCGTCGGGCGAGACCTGGATCTGGTACCCGGTGGCGTACGCCGCCTCCCACTGCAGCACCACCTGGCAGACGGTCACCGTCGAGCCGAGGTCGACCTGGATCCACTGTGGATCGCTGAACG
>JAFMQQ010000824.1 GCA_017354595.1 Micromonosporaceae bacterium | reverse complement strand
GCTGGAGGAGGTGGGCACCGGGCTGCTCGATCGGCTGGATGCGATGCAGCGCGTCGCCGCCTCGGCGCCGGGTGGGCCGATGCTCGTCGTCGCCGGCCCCGGTACCGGCAAGACCCGCACCCTGGTGCACCGGATCGCGTACCTGTGCGCCGACCTCGGTACGCCACCCCGGCACTGCCTGGCGATCACCTTCACCCGGCGGGCCGCCGAGGAACTCGCCACCCGGCTGGCCGGCCTGCTCGGCCCGGCCGCGGCCGAGCTGACCGTGGGCACCTTCCACAGCCTCGGCCTGGCGATCCTGCGCGAGCACGCCGAACGGGTCGGGTTGAGCCCGCGGTTCCGGGTCGCCGAGGAGGCGGACCGGGTCGCCGCCCTGGCCGAGGTGGGCGTAGCGGACGCCCGGAAGCTGGACGGGGATCCGGCCGCCCGGGAGCGGTACGCCAAGGCGCTGCGCGAACGCGACGCGGTCGACCTGGACGACCTGATCGCCCTGCCGGCCCGGTTGCTGCGCGACGACCCGGGGCTGGCCCGCGCCTATCGCGCCCGCTGGCCGTGGGTCTTCGTCGACGAGTACCAGGACGTGGATGCGGCGCAGTACGAACTGCTCCGGCTGCTGGTCGCGCCGGACGGCAACCTGTGCGCGATCGGCGACCCGGACCAGGCGATCTACTCCTTCCGTGGCGCGGATGTCTCGTACTTCCTGCGCTTCACCGCCGACTTCACCGATGCGCGCGCCGTGCGGCTGGCCCGCAACTACCGCTCCACCGCGCCGATCGTGGCCGCCGCCGCCCAGGCGATCGCACCGTCGTCGCTGGTGCCCGGCCGCCGGATGGACCCGACCCGGCTCGACCCGCAGGCGCCGCCGGTCCAGCTCTACGCCGCAGCCTCCACTGTGGACGAGGCGGATTTCGTGGTACGCACGATAGACGACCTCGTCGGCGGCTTGTCGCACCGGTCGCTCGACTCGGGCCGGGTGGACGGGCACGGCGCCGCCCGAGCCCTCTCCTTCTCGGACATCGCGGTGCTGTACCGTACCGACGCCCAGGCAGCCTCCATTGTGGACGCCCTGGCCCGGGCCGGGGTACCGGTGCAGAAGCGCTCCCACGACCGGCTGCGCGACCGGCCGGGTGTCGCGGCGATCGTACGGGAGCTGCGCTTCGCGACCGGCCTGAGTGGCTCGCTCGCGTCCCGGGTACGGCTGACCGCCGAGCTGCTCGCCGAACGCCCCACACTCGATGCCGCGGTACCCGCCGAGGACATCCACCTGGCGATGGATCTGCTGATGCCGCTGGCCCAGCGCTGCGGGGACGACGTGGAGCGCTTCCTCGCGGAGATCGGTACCGGCGCCGAGGTGGACGTGCTGGACCCGCGTGCCCAGGCGGTCACGCTACTGACCCTGCACGCGGCGAAGGGACTGGAGTTCCCGATCGTCTTCCTGGTCGGCTGCGAGGATGGCCTGCTCCCGCTGCGCCTGCCCGGCGCGGGCGCCGCTGCGGATCCGGCCGCGGCCGCCGACCGCCTCGCCGAGGAGCGCCGGTTGTTCTTCGTCGGGCTGACCCGCGCGCAGGACCGGCTCTACCTCAGCCACGCCCGGCGCCGGTACCGGTACGGGGCGGAGCGGGAGATGGCTCCGTCACCGTTCCTCGCCGCGATCGACCCCGCGCTGCTGGAGCGCGTCGGCGACCAGGCCCGCCGGCGCCCCCGCGACCAGCAACTCCGCCTCCTCTGACCGCGGCCTTCGCCAACCACTGCGTCCGCTGACCGCCGCGTCCGCTGGACCGGCGGTGGAGCCGCCTAGCCGGCCAGGACCAGCGCGAGCAGGGCGCCGGCGAGCATCGGCGGGGCGAACGGCAGCTGAGTACCGCGCCGGACCCGGCGGGCGAGCAGCAGCACCAGGACAATCGGTCCACTTAGGACGTACGGCAGGAGCGCACCGAGCAGCACCGCCGGCCAGCCCGCCCAGCCGAGCAGCACGCCCAGCAGAGCCGCCAGTTTGACATCGCCCATGCCGAGCCGCCCACCCGAGACCAGCGCCAGCGCCAGGTACCCGAGCCCGAGTACGGCGCCACCCGATCCGGCGCGCAGCAGCGAGCCGGGCGCGTGCTGTACCGCCGCGGCCACCGCGAGCAACACGCCGAT
>JAFMQQ010000823.1 GCA_017354595.1 Micromonosporaceae bacterium | reverse complement strand
CACGCCTGTCCCGCAGCAGCGATCGGTAGACCGAAGCACACGCTGGGACATCCCCAGGGATCTGCTCATCCGCGACACCCAGCGCGCGAAGCAGCAGCCGCAACGCGTCCACGGCGGTCGCAGGCCGCGGCGACATGCCGTACAGGTCCAGGAAGAACACACCGCCCGGGAACTTCGGCCGCAGCAGGTTGGCCGCCCGGATGGCGAGCGTGGTCTTCCCCATGCCCCCCGAGCCGGTGATGAGCCCAACGGTACCGGCACCCGGTTCGCTCTCGGCGCACACCAGCTCGCTGATCCAGTCGACCTCCGAGGTACGGCCGGTGAAGTCGTCAACCAGCCGGGGCAGTTCACATCGGCCGGATGGGCGCGTCCAGTGGTCCCGCAGCCTGCCCTCGCGCGCCAGCTCGACAAGCTCCTTGCGGGCATCCCCTTCCAGGGCGAGTGCATCGGCCACGGCAGTGACAGTGCGATGCTGTGGCCCCTTGCTCCGGCCGCGCTCCATGTCCGACAAGGTTCGTGCGCTGACCCCCGACACCTCTGCCAGCTGCTCCAGGGTCAGCCGCGCCGCGCGCCGATGAGCGCGGAGTATCTCCCCGTACCCGAGATGTCCTGTGATGCGGCACCTCCGAACCCGATATGCCTGATGGAGAAGACTACTTTATGACGAGCGGTGGACTACCAGATGGTACGCTGCGCCCGCTGGTCCAAAGTGGACGCACCCGGCACCGGCCGGCAGGCTGTGCTGCGTGGGCGGGTACCGGGTGCGGTGTCAACCGCGCGCGAGGCCACCGATCAGGACAGGCCGCATTACTCGATGTCCGCTTTGGACAGTGTACGAGTACGGCAGGCAACCGGCGCGCTGGCTGATCGAGGATCGCGGCACAAAGGGTTGGTGCGTGTCCAGGGGCTCGTCGTTCAGACCTTGCCCTGGGCAGCCTGACCGATGACGGCGGCCACGACAGCCGGGCGCGAGAGGAAAACGGCGTGGCTGCCAGGAGTCTCGGTGATCGTCGCCTTGGCTCGCTCCGACATCGCTCGCTGGGCAGCGGGCGGGAGCATGCGGTCGTCCGTGGCGACCAGGTACCAGCACGGCTTGCTGCGCCAGGCCGGCTCGGTGACCGCAGCGCCCAGCGCTTCCACGGCCACCGGGACCTGAGAGTCGGCCATGAACGCGGCCAGTTCCTCGGGCACATCGGCGGCGAAGGACGCGGCGAACTTATCCCGGTCCAGAAACAGCAGCCCATCGACGGGCGGCAGGATCGGCGGTACCGGCGCGCCCGGCGGCGGGTCGGCGATCAGCGAGCTGACCGACTCTCCTGCATCGGGTACGAACGCCGCGATGTAGGCGAGCGCCGCGACGTTGGGGTGGCTGCCGGCCTCGGTGATCACGACACCGCCGTAGGAGTGCCCGACCAGCACGGCCGGCCCGTCGAGACTATCGAGAACGTGGCGGGTGGCGGCCACATCGGCGCTGAGGGAGAGGTTGGGGATCTGCACGACTGCCACCCGGTAGCCGTCGGCGATGAGGTGATCGTAGACGCTGCGCCAACCTGATCCGTCGACAAAGTTGCCGTGTACGAGCACGATGTTCTTTATTGCCAATGGTCGCTCCTGACCTTTGTCAGGACAGGCCCTGACGCCGGTCCCGGTGCGCTCAAGTCAAGTGACCGACGACCGGCGGCAACAGGCAGAACAGCACGCAGAATCACTCGGCCGATGGGGGATTGAGCCGAGCGGCTGGATAAGCTGAGCGACTTAGTCCCCGGTACCTCCTGCGACGCCGGGTGAAACCCGCTGACGGGCCAACCGGTCAGGCCCGGTAGGTCGAGCACGTCCCGTTGTAATCGACCATCTCGGTGACGACCGAGGCCACGTCGAACTTGTACCGAAGCCGGCACCGGGGCCGCGGAGGAGTCCTCGATGCGGCCCCGGTACGGCTTGGCTCAGCTCATCGCCGGGCTTGGTCGCCCGCTGTACTTGCCATGGTCAGTTCCACTGTTCGTACGGGCCGCCCGCGCATCCTTGCTGCAGCACCGGGCTGCCATTGGCCGTCTTGGCGCCGTCGGCGAGGCACAAGCCATTCTTGTTATTGACGAGGATGGCATCGGCGTTGCCGTTGGTGTTCAGTTTCCCGGTGCCGT
>JAFMQQ010000197.1 GCA_017354595.1 Micromonosporaceae bacterium | reverse complement strand
GGCCCAATCCGCGCCCGCGCCAGCTGCTCGGCCGCGACGCCCGGCTCGCCGGCGCCGCCGCCCGGGTACTGCCGAACCGGGTGATGTACCGGTTCACCGCCGGCCGCCGGCGTAACTCCACAAAGGACACCTGAGGCACGGGGCAAGCCACCGGCGGGGTGCGGGCGCGTCGCGCTCCGCCCCCCGCCGGCTGGTTGGATCAGGATCTGCGGCTCAGCTGGAGTACCCGTTGAAGACCGGGTAGTAGCCGCCCGACTGCCCGTCGGCGGTCGGGTGGTAGGACTCGTTGATGTTGAGGATGTTCAGCGAGTGCAGCCAGTCGTGGCCGCTGCACAGCTGGTGCCCGACGAAGGTGGAGCGCACATCGGCGAAGACGACGCCGTTCCGCGTTGCGGCCGCGCTGATGATGCCGTCGAGCAGGTTGATACCTTCGTCGATCTTCTTGTGCGAGGTGTCGCTGAGCCCGACACACAACGTGCCGAGCTGGTAGAAGACCGGGTAGTCGAGCACGACCACCCGGGCACTCGGGGCGCGCGAGCGGATCCCGCTGTACACAGTGTCCAGGCGTCCGGGCAGGACGGTGTTCGCGGTGTTCTCACCGGCCTGCACGGCGTTGACACAGGCCGTGGTGCCTTGCAACACACAGGTCGTCATGATGGTGGAGAAGCCGACATCGTTGCCACCAATGGTGATGCTGACCAGCGTGGTACTGCTGGTGACCGCGGAGAGCTGGCTGCTGACCACGGTGCTCGTGGTCGCTCCGGCGCAGGCGACCGAGTTGAAGGTGCCAGGGGAATGGGCGGCGGCCCACAGCTCCGGGTACGCCTTGGTGCTCCGGTCGCAGCTGCCGCTGGACGAGATGTAGCTTCCGGCGCCCAGGCCGGAGGCGTACGAGTCGCCGAGAGCAACATAGTGATCACTCGCGGCGGCATAGCCGGGCGCGGCGAGGGCGAATACGGCCACGAACGCGGCGGCCATTGCCACCGCGATCCCGGCACTGATCGATACGACACGCGGTTTGCGCACGTCATCCTCCGAGGGGTGCGAAACGGGGACGGGGAACCCCGGTGCGGTATGCATAGCATTTAGTCGATCTGGACGGAAGAGCCCCGCCGGGATCGCCGGCGGGGCTCTTCACTTGAACAGTGTGGGTTCAGCAGGGGCCGTTGCAGGCGAGGGTCTTGAGGTTCGCCAGCGTGCCGTTCCAGACGTTGGAGTCGCCGGGGAATGGGCCGGCGCTGGTCCACTGCCAGAACGAGTAGAACGGCGCACCGGCCGGCAGGGTACCGACCGTGCTGGCGTACCGGGCGATCCACAGTGGATCGTTCGCCCAGAAGCCGGAGTAGTTACCGGTGCACGTGGTCCACCAGTCGGTGGTGCTGTAGATGGTCGCCCACCGGCCGGTCTTGGAGTGGTACGTGTTGATGAAATCGGCGATCCAGCTGCGCATCGCGGCCTGGGTCTTGCCGTAGCACTCGGCACCGTACGGGTTGTACTCGATGTCCAGAGCGCCGGGCAGCGTCTTGCCATCCTTGGACCAACCGCCACCGTGTGCGACGAAGTAGTTGGCCTGCGTCGCACCAGTGGTCGTGTTCGGGGTCGCGAAGTGGTACGAGCCGCGGATCATGCCGATGTTGTACGAGCCGTTGTACTGCTGGGCAAAGTACGGGTTGGTGTAGTACGTGCCCTCGGTCGCCTTGATGTAGGCGAACCGGGCGCCCTTCGAGTAGGCCGACGACCAGTTGACGTTGCCTTGGTAGCTCGATACATCCATGCCGGGTAGACCGGCGGGGGCGGCGACGGCCGGTTGGGCCACCGCGATCGTGGCGACTGCCACGGCGAGCGCGGCCATAAGGATGGCGAGGGGCCGGGTGCGTGCTCGCTTCTCCATCAGCTTCCTTTCCGCTAGGGGGCCGTGAATTTTCTATGCTTCTATACCACGCAGTAGGTAGCACGGGAGTAGCAGGAGCAGGAAGGACTGGTGGCCATTGGAGCCGTTCCGATCCGGCAGGCACAAACCGTGACGGCTGCCCGTCAATGCGTGCACGTCGCGTCAACGAGGCGTCAGCCGGTTGTTTATCGAGCTTCGCCCCTCGGTGAAGTATTTGCCGGCAACTGTTGACCGTCCATGGCGCATCGGATAGATTCATCTGAATGTTGACTGGTCCACTATGGACAGTGATGTCATGAGCGCTGACGGTAACGGCGCGCCAGGGCACACCGAGAAAGCTGGGCTCACTGACACGACGGGGCCTGCACCGCGCCGCCCGACCCCGCCGGTCTGGGCCGGCCAGGCGGGCCGTGCCCGAGGACTGGTGGGCAACACCGACGTCGTCGTTGATCCGACGCCAGACCTTGACCCGGTGCAGCCGCACCAACCAGCTGCGGCGCAGCAACCGGTGGAGCAACAACCCTCACAGCAACAAGGAACGAAGCGACGCGGCACAGCCGTGTCGATCCTCGTCGGCGCCGTGGCGCTGCTCGCGGTCGCCGCGGGTGCGCTCATCCTGCTCCGGCCATGGGACGCAGCGACGCCCAGTGCCAGCACCGGCGCCGCGCCGCCGCCCGGTACCGCGAACCCTCCCGCCGCCGCCCTGCCCGCGCCGCTGTCGAGCACCGACCCGAGTGCAGACCCATCGGCGGTCATCCCGTCGACGACGGCAGCACCGGCCGGGATCGCACCGGCCGGGATCGCACCGGTCGGCATCGCACCGTCGGCGGGTCAGCCGGCCGCGCCCGGCCCACCTGGTACGCCCGGCGTACCGGGCCCGCCGAAGCCGCCGACCAACGTCACCGTGACCTACGAGGCCGAGTCCGGCGCGAACCTGCTCCGCGGCTCCGCCATCGTCGCGCCCTTCACCGGTTCGTCCGGCGGCCGGGTCGTCACGGACATCGGCAACTGGCACATCGCGGGCAACAACAATCCGGGCACGCTCCGCTTCAACGCCGTACGGGCGCCCGAGACCGGACGGTACGCGCTGGTTGTCTTCGCGGTGAACTCAAGCGGTGCGCCGTCCAACGCCATCATCTCGATACCAGGCAACCAGCCGATCCACCTCGCGGTCCCCGCGGGAGCGGGCTGCTGCGTCAGCCACACGTTCCTGGTCAACCTGACGGCTGGGCTCAACCCGATCACCTTCAGCAATCCACACGACCGTGCGCCCGCGATCGACCGGATCACTCTGACCCCTCGGCCCTGACCGCCCGGCCCTGACCGCTCGGATACCTGCGGCGCCGCCACACAGCGCAGCGCCGCAGGCGCACAGCGCCGCCACCGGCCCGGGCAACCTGCAGAGGCTGGCGGATGAGCGTTGACCATCGATGCTTTGTCGGATAGATTCCAGAAGATGTTGGCTGTTCCACTATGGACAGTAATGACATGAGCGCTGACCGTGAGAGTCCGCCTCCGCCACTGCCGAGACGCCGCCCGACCCCGCCAGTCTGGGCCGGTCAGGCCGGACTGGCACGAGGTCTGGGGTCCACCGGGGAATTGCAGCCTGTGCCGGACCCGGCACTGCAACAACCCGTACATCAGCAACCGGCACAGCAGGTGGCCACTCAGCAACAACCCGCGCAGAAGAAGGCGGCGCCGCACCAACCGGCGCGCAAGCAAGCCGCGCACCGGCAGCCCACACAGAAGCAGCCCGCACAGAAGCAGCCCGCGCATCAACAGTCCGCGCCCGAACAGGGACGGCAGCAAGGTCGGCGCCGCGGCCGGGCAGTGGTACTCCTGGCCGCTGCCCTGGCAGTACTCGCCGTCGCCGCGGGTGGGCTCATCCTGGCGTACCGGAACGGCGTCGTCCCCAACGGCGGGTCCGGCGCACTGCCTCCCGGCGGTACCGCCAACTCACCGGTCGGGCCTGGCCAACCTGCGGCGCCCGGCGCATCGGCCAGCCCACCCGCCAGCGCCGGCGTCGTCGTCTACGAAGCCGAGTCCGGCGCGAACTCGTTCCGTGGCTCCGCCGTGGTCGCCAAATTCGCCGGCTCATCCGGCGGACGCGTCGTCGAAGACATCGGCAACTGGCACGCCGCCGGTGGCCCGGGGGCGCTGCGCTTCGACGCGGTCAAGGTGACCAGGGCCGGCCGGTACACGCTGACCTTCTTCGCGGTGAACCCGAGCAGCGGTGCGCGCCTGGCCATCATCTCGGTGCCGGGGAACCGGCCCATCCACGTGACGGTCCCGGCCGGCGCCGTCTGCTGCGCGCAGCGGACGTTCATCGTGTACCTGTACGCCGGGTGGAACCCGGTCACCATCAGCAACCCGCACGGGCGCGCGCCCGCGATCGACCGGATCGCGCTGGCCCCCCGATCCTGACCGGCTCGGCGCCGGCAGGTGGCAGCTGCTGGCCGGGATCAGCTACGGCCGAGTTCGTCGATCCGGGCCATCTCCGAGGCGTCCAGCTCGAAGCCGAAGACACCGAAGTTCTCCGCGATCCGCTCCGGTCGCACCGACTTGGGGATCGCCACCACGCCGTGCTGCAGGTGCCAGCGCAGCACCACCTGTGCCGCGGTCACCCCATGCGAGGCGGCGACCTCGGACAGCACGGAGTCGCGCAGGCTGGTACCGACCAAGGGGCTGTACCCCTCCACCACCACGCCGCGCTCGCGGCTGCCGGCCAGCAGGCCGGCGTCGTACTGGGACGGGCTCCACGGGATCTGGTTCACCGCCGGCGCCTCGCCGCTCGCCGCGACCAGCTCGTCGACCTGGCCGATGCTGTAGTTGCTGACCCCGATGTCGCGGACCAGCCCCTGGTCGCGGATCTCGCGGAAGGCCTGCCACACCTCGGGACTGGCCGACCGCCGCGGCGGCCAGTGGATCAGCCACAGGTCGACGTAGTCGGTGCCGAGCTCACGCAGGCTTTCGGTGATCGTGCGGCGCTCGGCGCCGGCGTTCTCCGGCGGCAGCTTGGTGGTGATGAACACCTCCGACCGCGGTACACCGCTGTCGCGCAGCGCGGCGCCGACATCGCGCTGGTTGCGGTACCCGGTGGCGGTGTCCAGGTGCCGGTACCCGACGCGCAGCGCCTCGCGCACCGCATCGCGGCCCGCCGAGCCCCGCGCCTGCCAGGTGCCGAAGCCGAGCAGCGGCATGGCTCCGCCGCCGGGCAACTTCACGGTGGGCGTACCGGTGGCTTCAGTCATGCAGCCCATCCTGCCGTACCGGTCAGGGCGAGGCATGGTACTTGTGATCTTCAAGACCACCATAGCCTCCTGGGCGGACCCGGCTGGGACCTTCGGCCAGGTACCCGCGCCCGAACATCGGGTCTAGCCTATGCAGCGGATGGTGACGCCACCGACACGATCGGGGGTACTCGATGGCGTCCAGCGACCAGGCCGCTTTACCCAGGCACGCCGGTGCGCCCGACGCCGCGTTGCCCGGCGCGACTGAGCCCGGCGCGACTGAGCCCGGCGCTGCGCTGCCCGGGCACGCGCTGCTGCTGCTGGCCGCACTGGCCGCGACAGCGGTGGCCCAGGGTGGCTACTACCCCGCCGGTCGGATCGTTGCGCTGACTCTCACCATCGTCGCCGCGGTACTCGCCGGGCGCGCCGGCCACCGCGCCGGCACCGGCATCTGGCCCGTCCCGGTGGTGTACCTGGTGGTCGCGTGCGCCGGGCTTGCATTGTGGACAGTCGCCGACGGGCTCCTCCATCCCGGACCCGCGGGTGGCGCCGGTGGCGGGGTACCGCTGCTGGCCGGCCTCGGCTGCCTGGCCGCAGCGGCCACGGTCGTCAGGCACACCGGCTCAGCGCAGATCGGGACAGCACAGGGCGGGACAGCACAGAGCGGCTCAGTGGATGGCGGGCCGGGGCCGCGCGAGCTGTTCGCCGATGCGGTCGTCGCGCTCGGTCCGCTGGTCGCGGTCCCCGGTTGGATCGGCGTCGCCTGGCACCGGCCACCGTGGGCCTCGGTCGTCGAGGGCCTGTGGCGGGCCGGCTCCACCCTCACCTACGCGAATGCGGCCGCTGCCCTGCTCGCCGCGCTCTGTCTGCTGGCACTGGCCCGGGTCATCGACCGGCCGGGGAGCCTGGTTCGGGCGGGGATGGCGTACCTGTCGCTGGTGGGACTCGCGGCGACGATGAGCCGGGCCGGGCTGGTCGCCTTCGGGGTCGGGCTGATCCCGCTGGTGCTGCTGGCCGGCGCCCGCGGCCGGTGGCTCGTCGCGCTGCAGATCCTGCCGTTGCTGCTCGGCGCGGCGGTGGCGCTGGCCGGGCTGGCCCCGTCGGTACCGGCGAGCGCACCGGCCCGGCCGCTGCCCGCGCCGATCG